>NZ_JABFFN010000001.1:1200000-1500000 GCF_019685515.1 Streptococcus cristatus | reverse complement strand
TAGTGAAGAGGCCAGTCAACCTCATGTTTCAATCGCCCTTTTTAAAAATGGGGCACAGGAGACCTTTATCATTGAAAACTCCATCAAAGAAGAGGACATAGATGTTTCTGAAATCTTCTCTTTTGGAGTTAGTTCTAAAGGGGAGGAGAGAGGAGTTGGTCTTTATACCGTTGTGAAGATAGTGGAAAGTTATCCCAATGCTAGTCTCAATACTATCTGTCAAGATCAAGTCTTTCGTCAGATACTTACTATGATGTATACAGAATGATGAAAATAAGACCGAGAGTTCTTGTATCTCGATCTTATTTTTTTATAGTTGTATTGGCTGATGAAGTCCTTGTGTGATGTTATGAGAATATCTATTAACGCTATATAAGAAATTTTCCCACCATCCTCCACCTGTAATCTGGTTGAGTTCAGTAGTTGTTAGTTCTTGAAATGAAGTTAGGTTTTGATTCTTATCCATGTTATGATTCTCCTTTTTGATAAGATAATAAATAGTTCTAGAGTGTTATCTGAAAATTAATCAGAATGTGTTAAAATTTTATCTTTGAAATAATCAAAATATGTTTTCTTTGCAGTTACACTAGTGACTCGACCTTGTAGGCCATATTGGATGAGTTTACTGTTCTCACCAGATAGTTTTGCAAGAGCGGTTAATTTAAAGAGATTTCCTTGCTCTGTTCTGGTAGGGGTTTGATCAATGCTCTGAAGTTGGCCGATGATGGTAATGCCGTGATTTCCAATCTTCTCAAGCTTTAATCTTACAGTTTGTCCTTTATCTAGTAAGGGGAGATAGTCAGATGATACGTAGTAAGTGATTAGTACTTCTCTTGTATCTGTGATGAGAGGAAATATTTGAGCAATTTCTGTACCAGTTGGAATTCTATTTTTACCTTCAAATTCGCTGTTCAGATGAACGATACCTTTACTTGGAGCGGTTAAGGTATTGTTTTCCAAGCGCTGTGTCGCTTGATCTAGTTGTACTTTTAATTCTGTTAATTGATTCTCCACGGTTAGTTGTTGCTGAGAAGCTGTTTGTAAAAACTGAGTGCGGAGTACTTCAATTTTGGTTTCTAAACTATTATCATAAGTTGCTACACTTCCGATACCAGCTTGCTGAATTTTGAGGCTTGCGATAGATGATTCAAGATTTGCAATACTTTGATTGATTTGAGATAAAAATGGCTCCTCTTCAGTTCCCTGTGTTTGTCCTTGTGAGGCTACAAGATAACGATTCAAAATTGACTGGTGTGGATTGCTGGTTGGTAAGCGTGCCCTTTTGTTTATGATAGCATCTCTCAGCTCCTGATATTCTCCAATTTGTTGTTGCACTTTTGTAATTTCTTGTTCGATGGCTGATGAACTGCTATTGGCAAGATTAGCTTGATTTGAAACCTCAGTGTTAGTCTTTGTGATACCCAGTTCAATATCATGGGATTGTTTAGTAAAATTCATAAAGGTATTATGGTAGCCAAACTCATCCTCGCCAGAAAAAAGATCAGTCGCTTTTTCTAAGCTTTGTTTCAAAATTCCAAGTCCTTCTTTTTGCTTCTCAAGTCTTTGTAATTGAGTTTCTAAGGCAGTTTTCTGACTTTCTTCCATTGTTTCAGAGTATTTGATGAGTAAGTCTCCTTTTTCAACTACTTGATTTGCCACTAAATGATTAGCAAGGATAGGATTGTCACTTGTTGACTGAATGGATGCAATGACACTTGTAGGGGTGATTTCTCCTTGGGAAGTAACAGTAATTTCTTTTGTGGCAACAAGGGAGAAAATCAAGATGAAAGTAAACAGTAATGAAAGTGGTATGATTAATACTGTCGCATAATTATGGTAACGTCTCTGATAAAACTCGACGCTTCTAAAAAGATTAGGATTCATAACATTCTCCTTATTTATTGAACAGATGATGGTAGAAGCCTTGCGCCTGTATTAACTCTTTATGACTCCCAACTTCAATGATTTTACCCTGGTCAAGAACAATGACACGGTTGGTTCGTTCGGCTATACTGAGACGATGGGCTACAAAAAGAATGGTTTTATCAGTTAGAGACATAAGATTATCTATAACCTTTTTCTCGGTCAAGACATCAAGACCGCTAGTAGCTTCATCTAGTATTAAAACAGGAGCTTTAGTTAGGAGAGCACGAGCGAGAGCGATTCGTTGCTTTTGTCCTCCTGATAAACCAGCTCCATCAGAGAGCTGAGTTTGATAGCCCATAGGCATTCTTTCAATGTCTTGACGGATTTCAGCTAATTCACAAGCTTTTAGAATATCTTCTTGGCTAATCATATTATTACCGCCCAATGTTAAGTTTTCCAAGATAGATCCATTAAAGATATAGGCTTGTTGGGGCAGGTAATTAATATGACGTCGCAAGATTTTTTTATCAATGTTTTTAATATCCTGATGATTGATGGAAATATGTCCTTTGTAAGGTTCAAAGAAATTGACAATCATTTTGGCTAAAGTTGTTTTACCAGAACCACTAACTCCAACTAGGCTAACCTTATCTCCTTGTTTAATCGTGAGATTAATATCCGTTAAGGTATCTCGCCCAAAACCATACTTATAAGAAAGATCATCAAATTCAATATCGCCCATCAAAAAATGTGAATGAACAGAGCTTTCTTGAACTTGAAACTCAGATTCAACTAGATAGACTTCGTTCAAACGGTTATTAGCGACCTTCGCAGATTGGAGTTTGGTTTGGAGGTTGATAATATTTTCCATAGGAGTTGTAAAGTAAGAAAGAAGTGTGTTAAAGGTAATCAGCTGACCGATAGAAATTTTACTAGACATAACTAATTGAGCCCCAAACCATAGGATGAGTATATTAAGAACTAACTTTGTTCCTTGTTTTAAATTAGTTTGTAAAATAGAATATTTAGTAAGTTTAAAGGATTTTTCCAAATAATCTACAAATTCACTGTCTATATTTTGATAGCGATTTTCTTCACTCGTGAGCGACTTTATAGTTTCAATCCCGTTGATATCTTCGATAATGGCAGAACTAACCATAGAATTACTTTGCATGACATCATGGTTCATTTTTTCAAAAGGCTTCATAAAAGAAAAGATGATGAACATGTATATAGGAATGGAAATAAGAGAAAGAAGGAAGAGATTAGGGTTTTGTGCCAGTAAGACACCTCCTACAAGAATCAGAATGGAAACATCAAGAAAAAGAGAGAGAATGGTAGAAGCCAAGGCATCTATAATAGAGTTAGCATCTGTGAACCGTGAAATGATTTCCCCTGTACGACGTGTCGTAAAGAAAGACATAGGAAGTTCAAAGATATGGCGAATATAGGCCAAAATCACATCAATACTTAATCTCTGACTCAGAACAGTTAGGAGATAATCTCTGGAGAAGCTCATGGCTTGTTGGAGGATATAGGTGATAATTAGACCAATTGAGATAATTCCTAAAGTTGATTTCATCTGATTTGGGATGTATTCATCTAAGATTCCTTGGAGATAATAAGAACCACCGATATTGATAATAGTGACTAATAAGCTTGAGAGAACAATGTAAGCAATGAGAGATTTTTGTTTGAAAATCAGAGGTAGGAAGCTCAGTAGACCATTCTTTTTATCTTTATGGGGTTGATAGCTGGGTTTGGGAGCTAGAAAAATAGCTACTCCAGTCCATTCAGAGAAAAAGCGTTCTTTTGACATTTTGGTGATTTTTACAGAAGGATCAGGATCACCAATAATCAGATAGTCTTTCTTTGTTTGATAGACAACATAGTAATGTTGGAGTTTTCCTTCTTTGTTAACGTGAACAATAAATGGATAGGGGACATCACTCATGTCAAAGAGAGTTTTATCTGCTTGAACAGGTCTTGTTTCAAAACCCATTTCATTTGCGGCTTTTACAATGCCAAGAGCAGTCGTCCCTTCTTTGTTGGTCTTTGCAAGTTCTCTCAAGTGAGCTAGAGAAAAATCTGAACCATAGAATTTGGCAATCGAGGCTAAGGCAGCGACACCACAGTCTCTAGCATCTATTTGAGGAACAAATGTACGTTTATAAGAAGTCATTGGCAAATCCTTTCATATAAAATATGAATTTATTATACCATGATACTAAGTTCATATTTTATAAAATCTTGAATTGTCATTGAAACTTCCTGAATGGTAAAAAAGTGATTAGAAATTATCTTTTTTTAAAAAATTTAGAGGTGGTTTCAAATAAAAAGCTAATTCAAGACGTTTCGATGACAATTCAAGATTTGGGTGAGAAATTAAAAAAAACAATGTTATACTAAACTTGTCAAAGTTGCAACAAGACAAAGTACTAAACTATATGGAGGTATTTATTGTGATTTTACAATCTTCTGTATCCTTAAAAATTCTTGATGAGGATACACTTTCTGATATAGAAGGCGGAATTGCTTGGTGGCTTGGTCCAGCAGGAGCTTTTGCTTATGGGATATTAGCTGGTTATACTGATGAGAAATGTATGATTGATAATGGAAACCACTGGTATTGTATTAAGATGCCATAGAATAAGGAGTAAAACAATGAAATATATAAAGGTATTAACAGATTCAAATTTAGAAAGAATACAAGGAGGAGATTTGAGAGACTATTATGGATGGGGAGAAAAATAGGAAGATATTTAGCCCATCGTCATCCGAATTCGGTTACTCTTCCAATGTGTTATGAATATGGTCCTGCTTATCCGGCACCTGTTTTACCATGTAGAAAGTAGGAAAATAGAATGGAAAAAATTACTATTATGGAATTATCGGAACTAGAATTAATTTATGGTGGTGATGGATATGGTTCAATATTTCACCCTGACACTTGGTGGAGATATATTGAATATGCTTTAACTCACCCGGGAAAAGGAGGGAATCTCCCTTTATGTGAAAACTATCCACCTGCGTATCCAGGAAAAGTTTTACCACAATGTTAAATTTTTATAAAACTAGATAGTTGAAAACACCTCAGGTTAAAGAAAAAGTCTTATTATACTGTGTTTAGGTAAATTCGAACGATAGGTAAAGTTATCTGAGGAACTACTCTAGAAAAGAAGGAAATTCTAAACTTAGATTCGATCATATAGTCTCAAATATCCTAAGTATTGAAATTAGCCGGTTTCTGGTGCTTTATAGTAAGTGGAGGAGTTTGTTAGTTTCAAACTTTGCTCGTAATGATTTGAAAAATTCCAATTTTCTTGCAGAAATTCACAAAAATTTAGATTGTCTACGTTTGGAATATCAGTAAAATGTATTTATAGAGAAAAAATTTTTTGAAATTTAAGTTTTTAGTTACTTCGATTAGAGAGAGGATGTATTTATGACCATTTTTAATAAATGTCATGCCGTGTTTGTTGGATTTTTAGCCTTTATAATAGTTACTACAGTAGGTTATACCATCAATCAAGGAGATTTTTTTCAAAACGAGCACATATTTATTATCGCAAATACTTTCTTGATTTCACTGAGTTTTGCCTATGCGAAATGGTTTGATATGGTTTCGCTAAGAAGATTAACGAAAAAAGAAGTTCTACTTTTTATTGGAAGCTTTCTTCTTTGCGTGCTAGTAAATATAGGTTATCATAATTTTTTTACAGTTTCTTCTGGTGCAGGATATCAACACCTTGAGGATGCTAGTACAGGAATTTCCTTATCCTTTATTGCAAGCGCGACAGTTTTTGGGCCTATTATGGAGGAATTTGTTTTCAGAGGAATCCTTCAAGGTGCGGTTTTTGAAAATTCTTGGTTGGGTCTTATACTGACTGCCTCTCTCTTCTCTTTCCTGCATGCACCTTATGATTTTCCTTCTTTTATTTATTATCTATTTGGAGGTTTCATGCTGGGCTTTGCTTATAAAAAGAGTCAAAATCTATCGGTGGCTATTTTAGTTCATATCTGTTATAACTGTTTATCATTCTTGTAGTAAATGTAAGTAACCAATATGACATAATATTGGACAAAAAATCTTAAAAAATAGGGAAATGGATACTATTACTGTTTAGGTTAACAATATTAAATGATGTCACAATTTGAGATTATGGATAATGAAATGCTTGCGAAAGTTGAAGGAGGTTTCGGAGGTTGGGGAGATATGATTTCTGGTTTATTGGGTGGGCTAGCACCTTCTCCAACTTTGGATCAATTAAATGGTAAGTGGCCTATTATACATTTTTCAAAACCATGTGGTCCATATGGTATAGGGGGAACTCCAAACTCATGTAATGGTATTTAAAAAGGATTGAAGCTATGAAGGCAAGATATGGGAATCAAATTGTTGATGTTTGGGAAATTGGTCAAGCAACTCCTAAACCAAGTTGGGTAGAGGAAGCTTTTCAAAAAAATTATATGGTTTGGTTGGATAATCATGTGCGCATTCTAATGGCAGGTCTCAACACTTCTCTCGCAACGAATATCAAGTTTGGTCTAGTTGGAACAGTTGGAGGAGGATTCGCTGGTTATGGAATGTATGTTCTTGGTTATCCAGGTGATTATATAGATATCACCAATCATAGAGTTGTTTCTGCTAAAACATTTCACAAAAGTTATCAAATTTTAGAAAATGATTAGATATCATTTAATTGTAATAGAGAAAGCAATGAAAAAAATATTTTAAAAAAAACGGACCATCTTTCTTGCGAGATTGTTCCTAGGTCAGTTGCCCTTACTTGTCTCTACTTATCTATTTCTATCTCGTCAGTTTTTAAATTTTTCCGTGGTTTTCCAATTTCTTTTAGTGGTTATTAACTTGGCTTCTATTTTGGTTACTGTTTATCTCACTAGGGAAATGAGAGTGAGAGAGTTTGAAGATGATAATTTTGTTAGCCCTAGAACTAATCAACTTATGTTCATTGGTTTGACAGATTTTATGTCTATTATTTGTTTGTATAGAGGTATCACAGTAGCAGAATTCTATCAGCAATTAATTGCCTATATTGGCGCTGTTCTCTGCTTAATCATCATGCTTCTGCTCATTTGGGGGTTGAAGTATTATAAAAAGTAGAGGTTAATGAAGTATAAAAGGGTAAGTGTTTTCGAAATACTTACCTTTTATAATAAAGTTTTTGCAATTCAAGACGTTTCGATGACAATTCAAGATTCGGGTGAAAAATTTTAAAAAACAATGATATACTAAGCTTGTCAAAGTTGCAACAAGATAAAAATTAAAAATAAAAAAGGAGTATTTGTCATGAATCTAAAAATGATGGAACAATTTGAAGTAATGGATGAAGTAATGCTATCCAATATTGAAGGTGGAGTTTCATGCTTTGAAGGTGTAGTTGGTATAGGAAGTCTTGGTGCTGCAGCAGGACCTTGGGGAGCACTTGGAGGAGTGCTAGTAGGATATGCAAGTTTTTGCATGTAATAATTTTTAGCTAAAACAAAATTTTAAGGAATTATAATTATGACATTTGATATTTTAGAAAAATTTGATACAGTTGATACGAGCGAACTAACTATCATTAATGGTGGTTTAGATGCTGCACGATGTATTATTGGTACACTTGGTTCTACTATTTTAGGTGGTGCTGGTTTTGGACCTGGTGGAGCTATTGTAGGATTTCTTGGGGGAACTGGAGCTTTTTGCTACGATACAGTTAGTTGAGGTATAAATGAAGCGTTATTTTATATTTGCAATTAGTTTTATAATGACGACTATGGTCCTAAACATTTTATTCGGATCAAATACTATTATTCATAAATTTATTGCTGTATTAGGTATTATGATGTATTACAGAGGTGTTTTTAGAGAGTATAAAAGATGTTAAAATCATTTCAAATTAGTTTAATTTCATAATCTTAATTTAACTAATTTGTACAATATAATAATCAAAGAGGCTGGGAAAAGTCTTTAAAATCAGAAAAACGCATATTATCAGGCATTGAACAACCTTGATATTATGCGTTTTATTGTAGTGAGATTCGCATTATTTTTCCTAAAAATGAGTTTTTGACTAGCCTAATTATTTGGGTACGACGAGCAGGTCAAGTATCTCATCTGAGGTGTAAGTTCTCCGTGAGCACCTGCTACTGGTGGGCTAAACAGTTACTTGTAAGCAGGATAATCATGAGGTAGTAGGAAGAGGAAGGGATAGTAGATGAGGGATTTCTGAATTCTAAAGTTCAAATAGGTCGATAGTAATGAGGAAAGAGGTACAACTTATATATTGAGGTGAGATTCTGATGATAGCTGAAAGCATAGTAACAACTAATCATGAGAAGTCAGTCAATCCTATAGTAGTCAGGATGATTCTATAATGGAAGAGGAGCGAAAGGCTACACAATTGAAAGTAGAATTGTCTGTTTTGATTATTTGTTTGATAGGATGGTAGTATGAAAATATAAATGGTGGCTATTGCTCATAAAATATAGGACACCCGAATAAAATGCTTATGTAACCTGAGAGAGGAGGTAGTTAAAGAAATCTTTGTAACAAATAAATATGATTGTGTTAATCATTATTTTGAAAGCAAATGATGTTTCTATTCTGCAGAGCGAAAAATATCATAATTGGTACTTTTACAATTAAATATATTCGCTCTGTTGTAAAATGAAGTGCAACACAAAAGACATGTTCATCTGATATACTAGAGTTGCGAAAAACAGTATAAAGGGAGAAGAACATGTCCACAAACTATTCTACCACAAATCAATCATACAAGTACTTATCTGAAGCTGAGCGAGGAGAAATTGAAGCTTATTTAAGCGTAGAACTCAAACCTGTTTAATAAATGTCATGCCGTGTTTGTTGGATTTTTAATCTTTATAATAGTTACTACAGTAGGTTACACCATCAATCAAGGAGATTTTTTTCAAAACGAGCACATATTTATTATCGCAAAGACTTTCTTGATTTCACTGAGTGTTGCCTATGCGAAATGGTTTGATATGGTTTCGCTAAGAAGATTAACGAAAAAAGAAGTTCTACTTTTTATTGGAAGCTTTCTTCTTTGCGTGCTAGTAAATATAGGTTATCATAATTTTTTTACAGTTTCTTCTGGTGCAGGATATCAACACCTTGAGGCTTCTAGTACAGGAATTTCCTTATCCTTTATTGCAAGCGCGACAGTTTTTGGGCCTATTCTGGAGGAATTTGTTTTCAGAGGAATCCTTCAAGGTGCGGTTTTTGAAAATTCTTGGTTGGGTCTTGTACTGACTGCCTCTCTCTTCTCTTTCCTGCATGCACCTTATGATTTTCCTTCGTTTATTTATTATCTATTTGGAGGTTTCATGCTGGGCTTTGCTTATAAAAAGAGTCAAAATCTATCGGTGGCTATTTTAGTTCATATCTGTTATAACTGTTTATCATTCTTGTAGTAAATGTAAGTAACCAATATGACATAATATTGGACAAAAAATCTTAAAAAATAGGGAAATGGATACTATTACTGTTTAGGTTAACAATATTAAATGATGTCACAATTTGAGATTATGGATAATGAAATGCTTGCGAAAGTTGAAGGAGGTTTCGGAGGTTGGAAAGAGGTAGCTTTTCAAAAAATTATATGGTTTGGTTGGATAATCATGTGCGCATTCTAATGGTGGCTCTTAATACTTTTCTTGCAACTAATATCAAGTTTAGTCTGATTGGAACAGTTGTAGGAGGATTCGCTGGTTATGGGAAATATGTTCTTGGTTGTACAGGTGATTATCTAGATATCACCAATCATAGAGTTGTTTCTTCCAAAACACTTCACAAAAGTTATCAAATTTTAGAAAATGATTAGATATCATTTAATTGTAATGGAGTTTAGGTATGGAAAAAATATTTGCAACAAAACGCAAAGTATTCTTAGTGAGATTGTTCCTAGGTCAGTTGCCCTTACTTGTCTCTACTTATCTATTTCTCTCTCGTCAATTTTTAAATTTTTCCTTAGTCTACCAATTTATTTTAGTGGTTATCAACTTGACTTCTATTTTGGCTGTTGTTTATCTCACTAGGTAAATGAGAGTGAAAAAATTTGAAGATGATGGTTTGATAAGTCCTAGAGCCAATCAACTAATGTTCGTAGGATTGACATGTTTTATGACTATTATCTGTTTGTATAGAGGTATCACAGCAGTAGAATCCTATCAACAACTAATCGCCTATATTGGAGCTATTCTATGCTTTATTATCACGCTTCTGCTCGTTTGGGGGTTGAAGTATTATAAAAAGTAGAGCTTAATGAAGTATAAAGGGGTCAGTTTTTTTGAAATACTTACCCTTTTATAATAAAGTTTTTGCAATTCAAGACGTTTTGATGACCATTTAAGATTTAGATGAATTTGTAATCTTAAATAAGGTAAGATAAAGATAACAAATGTAAAGGAGTATTCTTATGAAGAAACAAAATATAAAATCGCTATTACTTGTGCCACTTGTATTTGCATCTATTACTACGGGTGTTGTATATGCAGAAGAGCAGACTACTTCTTCCTCTATACAGACTAATGATAGTTCTCTTGTGGCACCAGATTTGCCATCGACTAAGGAAAAGGTGGAGAATAAACCTTCTATTGTAACCCCAGAAGAGTATGAACAGAATGTTGAGAACTTTAAAAAGATAGATATTGAAGCCGTTCGTCAATCTTTTACCGGGGACCAATTGGAACATACTATATATTTTGGTAGAAAAACATGCTCTCATTGTCGTCAATTTTCTCCTGAATTGAAAGAATTTAATAACTTGATTGAAAAAAAGTTAGAGTATTATGATTTGGATGGTAAGGATTTTGATGGGGAAGCGAGAGAGTTTCTATTTAAAAAAGTCGGTATTCCAGGAACACCAACAATTTTGTATTTAAGAAATGGACGTCCGATATCTGGATGGGTTGGTGGGGGAGCGACTGCACAACAGGTTTATGATCATATGTACTCGAGAAACTCACCTAAGCAAACGGAAACAATAGCATCGTCCGAGGAAACAGTAACTGAAAATGTACATGATGAGAAAACCAGAAATGACAGCATGAGTACTAGTGATAAAGTTGTAAGTGAAAGTAAAGGTATGAGTGATGAAAAAAGAACCGAAATGAAAATATCCAATGATAATCCCAATTCTAATAGTGAAAATAGTGGGAAAGTGGAGAGTATAAACTCAACTTCCAAAGCTAAAACTACTCAATCTGGCGATTTAGCAATGTTAGACAATAAGAATCAATTGGAAACTCTCAAACCTATTTTTGATGCTGCTCAGGAAAATAAAACTCCTTTAACCGATGTTGAGGGGCCTGATTATGTAAGCCAATCTATTACTTCGAATGAAAAATTATTACCGAAAACAGGAGAGGAAGAAAGTTACCAACTGATTCGGCTAGCTGTCGCGTTTCTTATGGCTTCTATAATGATTAAAGTGAAACAAAAAATTCATAAATAAAAATAGATGGTAAACAGGTGCAATGATATTATTTGTTTGTAATAACATATGGCTAGAATTTGCCTATAGACAAGAGTGAAAGGGCAAGCATGTTTTTAATGCTTGCTTTTTAAATTTTTTAACAATTCAAGACGTTTCGATGGCAATTCAAGATTTGGATGAAAAAAATTAATAAACGATGATATACTAAACTTGTCAAAGTTGCAACAAGACAAAAATTAAAATTAAGATTAAAATGGAGGTATTCGTTATGGATACAAAAATGATAGGACAATTTCATGAAATGGATATAACTATGTTATCCAGTATTGAAGGAGGCAAGAATAATTGGCAAACTAATGTCTTAGAAGGTGGTGGTGCAGCTTTTGGTGGCTGGGGCTTAGGAACAGCCATTTGTGCTGCGAGTGGTGTTGGAGCGCCATTTATGGGAGCATGTGGATACATAGGAGCTAAATTTGGTGTGGCTCTTTGGGCAGGAGTAACAGGTGCAACGGGTGGATTTTGATAAAAGGAGATTTGTATGAATACTTATTATAATGTAGATGAAACAATGCTAAGTGAGATTTATGGAGGTAATTCCGGAGGAGCGGCTGTAGTTGCTGCTTTAGGTTGTGCAGCGGGTGGAGTGAAATATGGGAAGTTTCTAGGACCATGGGGCGCTGCAATAGGAGGAATTGGAGGAGCATTGATTTGTGGATATTTAGCCTATAGTGCTACATCATAAAAATGGAAGATATATTTTATGAAAGCTGTATTCTATATAATTCTCTTCGCTTTCCAAACATATCTTATTTATCTATCTATAAGTACCTCTGATAAAAAACAAAAGACTATTGAATTAACATCATTGAATTGTTTTGTCATATTATTTCTAATCTATGATAAATTATTTTTTCTCTTCATTGCCTATGTTTTTTTGATAATTTTTATATTAAACTTGTTCCGTAACTGAAAAGTTATATACGATATGAATACAAAAATGATGGAACAATTTAAGATTATGGATACTGATATGCTGGCTAGCATTGAGGGAGGAACTGATTGAGGAACAGTAGGAAAAGGAACTGTCTATGGAGCAGGTATCGGAGTTGCTATGTGTACGGTAGGAGGGCTCCTTACTAGTGGTTCCGCATGGGCTATGACTGCTGGCTGTGCTTGGGCTGGAGCTAAACTTAGTGGTACTTTTACTGCAATTGCTGATAATATTTGGCCATAGAAGGGAGTAGAAATTATGTTTAATTACAAAATAGTAGATAATCAAGAATTAACTAATATTTCTGGAGGTAGATTGGGAGGAGATGTAGTTGTAGGAGCCTTGTCGGGTGCATTTCAGGCAGGACAATCTTGTATCGCTGGAGGCCCTCAAGCTTACTTGATTTGCGCAACAGGGGGCGCTATAGTAGGTGGCATTATAGCTTTTGGATTGAGACCCCCAAAATAGTTTAAAAAAGGAATGGGTATTAATATGTTAAATGAAACTATGATTCAGCTTATACTCATTGCAATTTGTTGTGTGTACATTATTTTTAACACCAAGGCTGATAAAAACCCAAAGAGAGGATATCGTACGGCTTTGTACCTTTTCGTTATGGCTGGTATTATATCCTATATTATGAATTATCTGAATTGGTTAGATTTTTTCTTACTGATAACTCCGATAATGTGTCTATTTAAATTTGAAGATAAATGGAGTTAGCAACATTTGACACTTCAATAGGTTATTAACTATCCTTTGGCTCATTGTCAACTGTAGTGAGTTGAAGAAAAGCTAAGATCGAGAAAGGACGAATTTCGTCCTTTCTTTTTTGAGTACGACGGGCATGTCGTGTATTTGATGTGTAAGTCCTCCGTGTGCACCCGCTACCGATGAATTCAATAGCGATTCTCAAGCATGACTATCGTGAGGTAGCGGGGAGAAGAAGGCATAGCGAAATCGTGGCTTAAAGAACAGGAATGTTATAGTAAGACACGTTTAGAGGATAAAGTGGCTTCACACTCTAAAGCACAAATAGGTATACTGATGGAAGAGTTAATCTATAGAGGATTACTTCAACACGCCTTTTTTAAACATTCGCGATTTGGCCTTGATTTGCTCCTTCCTTCCATTTTATTTGCACTTCCTCATTTTTCAAGCCTACCTAGTTTGTTAGATATTTCCGTCTTTGCAGCATTTGGAATCATCCTTGCCGGTTTGACCCGCTATACCAAGAGCATTTATCCATCTTATGCGGTGCATGTTATCAATAATATTGTCGCGACATCACCATTTTTGCTGACTTTTTTACACAGGATATTTAGCTAAAAATAGTGGAGTAAAAATAATTATCGATTCTAAGAAGAGACTGGGACAAAAGTCTAATCTTAAATATAAAAAGCGAACAAAATCAGTTATCTAACACTCAGAATTCTGTCTTGTTCGCTTTTTTGTCTAATCTATCGATTTTAAAAATTTATAATATAGAATTCCTAAAATCAAAATCTTTTTGTCCCAGTCTCTTCTTATTAGTTGATTGGGAAGATTGTGCTCTTTGAGTAATTCAAGATGTTTCGATGACAATTCAAGATTTGGATGAAAAAATATAATAAACAGTGATATACTAAACTTGTCAAAGTTGCAACAGGACAAAAAATTAAAAATAAAAAAAGGAGTACTTGTCACGAATACAAAAATGATGGAACAATTTGAAATTATGGATACTGAAATGCTTGCTTGTATAGAGGGTGGGGATGTATCTGGTATTTATAGAGAGTATGCTTATCAGGACAGTCCATTTGGTTCTTACCCTTCTATATTAAAAAATTCAGGTCCTTTCCCAGTAAGTGGGTACTGCCCGCGTGGTTATCGTGACCTTAGTTATATAGGAGCAGGTTTTCATTTATGTGGAATATAGGCTGAAATATAAGAAATGAGGAAGAATTTCTATGAAAAAGTATCAGCTTCTCTTCAAAATAAGTGCAGTCTTGTCTTACCTATTTTTCGTATTTGGACTTTCTCAGCTAACCCTTATCATTCAAAACTATTGGCAATTTTCTTCTCAGGTAGGAAATATCTTCTGGATTCAAAATATCTTGAGTTTGCTATTTAGTGGAGTCATGATTTGGATTCTGGTTAAGACAGGCCATGGCTGTCTCTTTCGAATTCCGAGAAAAAAATGGCTTTGGTATTCGATTTTGACAGTATTAGTGGTAGTGCTCCAGATCTCTTTTAACGTTCAGACAGCTAAACATGTTCAGTCAACTGCTGAAGGTTGGGCCGTATTGATTGGTTATAGTGGGACTAACTTTGCAGAGCTAGGTATTTATATAGCCCTGTTCTTTCTGGTTCCACTGATGGAAGAGTTAATCTATAGAGGATTACTGCAACACGCTTTCTTTAAGCATTCGCGGTTTGGTCTTGATTTGCTTCTTCCTTCTATTTTATTTGCTCTCCCTCATTTTTCAAGCCTGCCTAGTCTGTTAGATATCTTCGTCTTTGCAACAGTTGGAATCATTTTTGCCGGTTTGACCCGCTATACCAAGAGCATTTATCCATCCTATGCGGTGCATGTGATTAATAATATTGTAGCGACCTTACCATTTTTGCTCACTTTTTTACATAGGGTGTTTGGGTGAAAAACCAAAAGGCTTGCTTTTCAGTCATAGAGGAGGTCATCATGTATAAACACTTATTTTTCCTAGATTCCAAAACCTTAGACTGGTTGACACCCTATACTCTAGTCTTGGCTTCTGACACCATTGCCTTTAATGTTTTTGTGCTAACCTTTGTGTCTGCGGTGGTCTTTAATTTCCTAAATCCCATGCTAGCTTTCATAGTTATATTCTTAGGGGCTGGCTATGTTGTCGGATTTTGGTTACTAAAATGGTTTGTTTTGGAAAGACTAGAGCTCAAGGATGACTTGTAGGGAAGTTTGTTTGTTGAGAAGGATAACTTTATGGCCATTTTCAATAAGTGCCACGCCTTGTTTTTTGGATTTTTAGTATTTGCAATCCTTGGCGCAGCGGGTTATTCCATCAATCAAGGAGATTATTTTCAACACCAGTACACATTCATTGCTGTAAAGAGTCTCTTGCTTTTCCTTAGTTTTGGCTATGCGAAATGGTTTGATATGATTTCTTTTGGGATTTTAAGCAAGAAACAACTCTTGCTCTTTATTGGAATCTTTTTTCTCACTATGCTGGTAAATATAGGCTATCATGCTTTTTTCTCAGTTGCTTCTGGTGCCTCGGCTCAACACCTTGAGGAAACGAGTAAAGGACTTTCGCTTTCCTTTATTGTCAGTGCCACAGTTTTGGCACCTATCCAGGAGGAATTTATGTTTAGAGGAATTCTTCAAGGTGCGGTTTTTGAAAATTCTTGGCTAGGGCTTGTGCTGACTTCCTCTCTCTTTTCTTTTATGCATGGACTTTATGATGTGCCTTCGTTTTTCTATTATCTACTTGGGAGCTTGTTGCTGGGCTTTGCTTATAAAAAGAGCCAAAATTTATGGGTTTCTACTCTAGTCCATATGTTTTACAACAGTTTGCCACTTTTAACTTATTTCTAAAAATCATGAAAAGGTAAGCAGAAGACGGTGCTTGCCTTCTTTAAGCTATAATGATAGCTTGAGCCAATTGAGATGCTTTTCTTTGAGAATCAGGTGTGGAGCGGTTGACGAATAGACCAAAAACTAGTAGAATAGTAAGGAAACTTTATACGGAGGAAAGAAATGGACTTGGGTGATAATGAGCTAACGCTGACCCCTATCCCTGGGAAGAGCGGCAAAGCTTATATGGGAAGCTACCCTGATGGGAAGCGCGTCTTTGTAAAAATGAACACCTCTCCAATCCTACCTGGCCTAGCCAGAGAACAAATCGCTCCTCAATTACTATGGACTCGTCGTTTGCCAGATGGCAGTGATATGTGTGCTCAGGAATGGCTGACGGGCAAAATCTTGACCCCTTACGACATGAATCGCAAGCAGATTATCAATATCTTGAACCGTCTCCACCGCTCGCGTCCTTTGATGAAGCAGTTGAGCCGTTTGGGATATACCATGGAAACACCAGTTGATTTGCTACGTTCTTGGCAGCAAGGAGTTCCAGAAATCTTGAAACAGAATCACTATTTGAACAGTGTGATTGCGGAACTAGGTAAGACGGTTCCAGGTTTTAGAGAAGATCATGCTACGATTGTGCACGGGGATCTTCGCCATAGTAATTGGATTGAGACAGAGAGTGGTCTTGTTTATCTAGTGGATTGGGATTCGGTTCGTCTGACAGATCGTATGTTTGATGTGGCGCATTTGCTATGCCACTACATTCCAGATCATCAGTGGCGTCAATGGTTGAGAGACTACGGCTATAAGTACAATCAGACAGTGTTAGATAAATTGTATTGGTATGGTCAGTATTCTTACTTGAACCAGATTGCCAAATACTGTGAAAATCAAGATTTAGACAATGTAAACCGGGAGATTTATGCCTTGCGCGTCTTCCGTGATAAGTATGGAAAGAAGAGATGAGAGTTAGAAATCGTAAAGGGGCGACAGAATTACTAGAGGCTAATCCCCAGTATGTGATCCTCAATCCCTTGGAAGCTAAAGGGAAATGGCGAGACTTGTTTGGAAATGATCATCCTATTCATGTTGAGGTTGGAAGTGGGAAAGGGGCCTTCGTATCAGGAATGGCCAAACAAAACCCTGACATCAACTATATCGGGATTGATATTCAAAAGTCGGTATTAAGTTATGCCTTGGATAAGGTATTAGAAGTTGGAGTTCCTAATATCAAGTTGTTGTGGGTAGATGGTTCAGATTTGACTGACTACTTTGAAGACGGTGAGATTGATCGTCTCTACCTAAACTTTTCAGATCCCTGGCCTAAAAAACGCCATGAAAAACGTCGTTTGACTTACAAGAGTTTCTTGGATACTTTCAAGCGCATCTTGCCTGAGAATGGGGAAATCCATTTCAAGACAGACAATCGTGGCTTGTTTGAGTACAGCTTGGTGAGTTTTTCTCAGTATGGCATGAAACTGAACGGGGTTTGGCTAGACTTGCATGCCAGTGATTTTGAAGGCAATGTCATGACAGAGTATGAGCAAAAATTCTCCAGCAAAGGTCAAGTGATCTACCGAGTTGAAGCAAAATTTTAAGAAATAGCTTGAAAACCAGCTGTTTGAGTGCTAATGCTTTACATAAATTGACAAACGTGCTATACTGATAGTAAGAATATGAGAAAGAGAGGCGGGGAAATATCTTCGCCTCTTGCTTATGAGGAGGTGGACGCAATCGCAACAATCGTAGAATTAGTCAGAGAAGTTGTAGAACCTGTCATCCAAGCACCTTTCGAGCTCGTGGATATCGAGTATGGAAAGATTGGCAGTGACATGATTCTCAGTATTTTTGTAGATAAACCCGAAGGAATTACCTTGAACGACACGGCAGACTTGACAGAAATCATCAGTCCTGTTCTAGACACCATCAAGCCCGATCCCTTCCCAGAACAATATTTCCTAGAAATCACCAGTCCAGGCTTGGAACGTCCTTTGAAAACCAAGGATGCCGTTGCTGGAGCAGTTGGAAAATACATCCATGTCGGGCTCTATCAAGCTATCGATAAGCAAAAAGTCTTTGAAGGAACCTTGCTGTCCTTTGAAGAGGATGAGTTGACTGTGGAGTATATGGACAAGACGCGTAAGAAAACCGTCCAAATTCCATACAGTTTAGTATCAAAAGCACGTTTAGCAGTAAAATTATAGAAAAGAAAGGATAGCTTTTGAGGATTCAAAAGTGAAGAAAACATGAGTAAAGAAATGCTAGAGGCCTTCCGCATTTTGGAAGAAGACAAGGGAATCAAAAAAGAAGACATCATCGACGCAGTAGTAGAGTCGCTTCGTTCCGCTTATCGCAGACGTTATGGTCAATCTGATAGCGTAGCCATCGACTTTAACGAAAAAACAGGTGACTTTACAGTTTATACTGTCCGTGAAGTTGTAGACGAAGTATTTGATAGCCGTTTGGAAATCAGCTTGAAAGATGCCCTTGCCATTAATTCAGCCTATGAGCTTGGTGACAAGATTAAGTTTGAAGAAGCGCCAGATGAGTTTGGTCGTGTAGCAGCCCAATCTGCAAAACAAACCATCATGGAAAAAATGCGCAAGCAAACACGTGCCATCACTTATAATACTTACAAAGAACATGAACAAGAAATCATGTCTGGTACAGTAGAACGTTTTGACAACCGTTTCATCTATGTCAATCTTGGCAGCATCGAAGCCCAATTGTCCAAACAAGACCAAATCCCTGGAGAAGTCTTTGCTTCCCATGACCGTATCGAAGTCTATGTTTATAAGGTTGAAGACAACCCTCGTGGTGTCAACGTCTTTGTCAGTCGTAGCCATCCAGAAATGATCAAACGCTTGATGGAGCAAGAAATTCCAGAAGTTTACGATGGAACTGTCGAAATCATGAGCGTAGCCCGCGAAGCTGGTGACCGTACTAAGGTTGCTGTTCGTAGCCACAATCCAAATGTGGACGCTATCGGGACAATCGTTGGGCGTGGTGGTGCCAATATCAAGAAAATCACCAGCAAATTCCACCCAGCTCGTTACGATGCCAAGAGTGACCGCATGATTCCTGTAGAAGAGAACATTGACGTTATCGAGTGGGTAGCTGATCCAGCTGAGTTTATCTACAATGCCATCGCACCTGCAGAGGTTGACCAAGTTATCTTTGATGAAAATGATAGCAAACGTGCCTTGGTCGTTGTACCTGATAACAAGCTTTCTCTTGCCATCGGTCGTCGTGGACAAAACGTTCGCTTGGCAGCTCATTTGACAGGTTACCGTATCGATATCAAGTCTGCCAGCGAATTTGAAGCCATGGCAGAAGCAGGCCAAGTCGATTACGCAGTTGCGGATGAATTGATCGAAGAATAAAAGCTGCTAGAGGAGGGAAAGATGAAAACAAGAAAAATCCCTTTGCGCAAGTCTGTTGTATCTAACGAGGTGATTGATAAGCGTGATTTGCTCCGCATTGTCAAGAACAAAGAAGGAGAGATCTTTATCGATCCGACAGGCAAGGCCAATGGCCGTGGCGCTTATATCAAGCTAGACAATGCAGAAGCCCTAGAGGCAAAAAAGAAGAAAGTCTTTAACCGTAGCTTTAACATGGAAGTGGAAGAAAGCTTTTATGACGAGTTGATCGCCTATGTGGATCACAAAGTAAAAAGAAGAGAGTTAGGACTTGAATAAGCAAAAGATAAGCAATCTCTTGGGACTTGCTCAACGAGCAGGTCGAATCATATCAGGTGAGGAATTGGTGGTCAAGGCCATTCAAGACCAGAAAGCCAAGCTAGTCTTTCTAGCCCATGATGCTGGTCCCAATCTAACCAAGAAGATTCAAGATAAAAGTGACTATTATCAAGTAGAAGTTATAACCGTGTTTTCAACACTGGAATTAAGCATAGCAGTCGGAAAATCGAGAAAGGTTTTGGCTGTGACAGATGCTGGATTTACAAAGAAAATGAGGTCTCTTATGGAATAGAAGAGGAGGACATGATTTGTCTAAGAAAAGATTGTACGAAATCGCAAAAGAACTTGGAAAAGAAAGTAAAGAAGTTGTAGCGCGTGCAAAAGAGTTAGGTTTGGATGTGAAAAGCCACTCATCGAGCGTGGAAGCTGCTGCTGCTGAGCAAATCGCAGCGAGCTTTAAGCCTGCACCTGCTCCTAAGGCAGAAGTAAAACCTGCGACACCAAAAGCAAGTGTAGAAAAGAAGGTAGAAAAGCCTGCATCAGCTAAACCAGCTGTTGCTAAGGAAGAAAGTAAACCAGCTACACCCGCAGCTCCTAAGGAAGAAAAAGTAGTGGCAGTGAGACCACAAAGTCGAAACTTCAAGGCGGAGCGTGAGGCGCGTGCCAAAGAGCAGGCAGAGCGGCGCAAACAAAACAAGGGCAACAACCGTGACCAACAACAAAACGGCAACCGTCAGAAAAACGACGGCCGTAATGGTGGTAAACCTGGTCAAGGGAACCGCGACAACCGCCGTTTTAACGATCAAGGGAAAAAACCACAAGGTCAAGGGAATCGTGGCAATAATCGCCGTCAGCAACAAGACTTCCAGCCAAAACCAGCTGGACCACGTGTTGACTTTAAAGCCCGTGCAGCAGCTCTAAAAGCAGAGCAAAATGCAGAGTACGCACGCTCAAGCGAGGAGCGCTTCAAACAATCGCAAGCTGCCAAAGAGGCCTTGGCTCAAGCTAATAAACGCAAGGAGCCAGAGGAAATCTTTGAAGAAGCTGCTAAGCTAGCTGAACAAACGCAGCCAGCCGTAACAGTAGCTCCTGTAGCGAAGGAAGCGCCAGTGGATACACGTCGTAAAAAACAAGCTCGACCAGACAAAGAACGTGACGATTATGATCACGAAGATGATGGTCCTAGAAAACAACAAAAGAATCGAAGTAGTCAGAATCAAGTGAGAAATCAAAGAAATAGTAACTGGAATAACAATAAGAAGAACAAAAAAGGCAATAACAAGAACAATCGTAATCAGACTCCAAAACCTGTTACAGAGCGTAAGTTCCACGAATTGCCAACAGAATTCGAATATACAGATGGTATGACTGTTGCAGAAATCGCAAAACGTATCAAACGTGAACCAGCTGAAATCGTTAAGAAGCTTTTCATGATGGGAATTATGGCCACACAAAACCAATCCTTGGACGGAGAAACCATTGAACTCCTCATGGTGGATTACGGTATCGAAGCCAAACAAAAGGTTGAAGTGGATAATGCCGACATCGAACGTTTCTTTGTCGAAGATGGCTATCTTAATGAAGATGAATTAGTTGAGCGTCCACCAGTTGTAACCATCATGGGACACGTTGACCATGGTAAGACAACCCTTTTGGATACCCTTCGTAATTCTCGTGTTGCGACAGGTGAAGCAGGAGGTATCACTCAGCATATCGGTGCCTACCAAATCGTGGAAAATGGCAAGAAGATTACCTTCCTTGATACGCCAGGACACGCGGCCTTTACATCTATGCGTGCGCGTGGCGCCTCTGTTACCGATATTACCATCTTGGTTGTAGCGGCAGATGACGGGGTTATGCCTCAAACTATCGAAGCCATCAACCACTCAAAAGCAGCGAATGTTCCAATCATCGTAGCCATCAACAAGATTGATAAACCAGGTGCTAATCCAGAACGCGTTATCGGTGAATTGGCTGAACACGGTGTCATGTCAACAGCCTGGGGTGGAGATTCTGAGTTTGTCGAAATCTCAGCTAAATTCAACCAAAACATCGATGAACTCTTGGAAACGGTTCTACTTGTAGCTGAAATCCAAGAACTCAAGGCCGACCCAACAGTGCGTGCGATCGGTACAGTTATCGAGGCTCGCTTGGATAAAGGAAAAGGTGCGGTCGCAACCCTTCTTGTTCAACAAGGGACCTTGAATGTCCAAGATCCTATCGTTGTCGGAAATACCTTCGGTCGTGTCCGTGCTATGACCAATGACCTTGGTCGTCGCGTTAAGGTTGCAGGTCCATCAACACCAGTTTCTATCACAGGTCTAAACGAAGCGCCAATGGCGGGTGACCATTTTGCTGTTTACGAAGATGAAAAATCTGCGCGTGCAGCAGGTGAAGAACGTGCAAAACGTGCTCTTATGAAGCAACGTCAAGTAACCCAACGTGTCAGCCTTGAAAACCTCTTTGATACGCTTAAAGCGGGTGAGCTCAAGTCTGTTAACGTCATCATCAAGGCCGACGTACAAGGTTCGGTTGAAGCCCTTTCTGCCTCGCTTCAAAAGATCGATGTAGAAGGTGTAAAGGTGACTATCGTTCACTCAGCGGTCGGTGCCATCAATGAATCTGACGTGACCCTTGCGGAAGCTTCAAATGCCTTTATCGTTGGTTTCAACGTACGCCCTACACCACAAGCTCGTCAACAAGCAGAAGAAGATGATGTAGAAATCCGTCTCCACAGCATTATCTACAAGGTTATCGAAGAGATGGAAGAAGCCATGAAAGGAATGCTTGACCCAGAATTTGAAGAAAAAGTTATCGGTGAAGCGATTATCCGTGAAACCTTCAAAGTGTCTAAAGTGGGAACCATTGGTGGATTCATGGTTACGAGTGGTAAAGTTACCCGTGACTCTAAAGTCCGTGTTATTCGTGATGGTGTTGTTATCTATGATGGTGAACTTGCAAGCTTGAAACACTACAAAGATGACGTCAAAGAAGTTACAAACGGCCGTGAAGGTGGATTGATGATTGATGGCTACAATGATATCAAGATGGATGATGTGATTGAGGCCTATGTCATGGAAGAAATCAAGAGATAAGATTTTTTGCTCCTTTCTTAGGTGGTGAGGAACGCAAGCAAACCGATGGTTTCATTGCTTATTTTTGAGCCTAGAGTCTCAAAAATCCCCTGTGATGGGACTGATAAATCAGTTCCATCACTTTCACCACGGCGAAAGAAGCGAATGAGTTCAAATTGAACTTCGTTTCAATTTGAACTGAAAATCAATAAGTTTAAAAATAGCTAGGTCTGCTGGCCTAGCTTTTGGTTCAAAGTAGAGAAAGGAATATCATGGCAAATCATTTCCGTACGGATCGTGTGGGCATGGAAATCAAGCGTGAAGTCAATGAGATTTTGCAAAAGAAAGTCCGTGATCCGCGTGTCCAAGGTGTGACTATTACAGATGTTCAGATGCTAGGTGATTTGTCTGTTGCCAAGGTTTACTACACCATTTTGAGTAACCTTGCTTCGGATAACCAAAAAGCTCAAATCGGGCTTGAAAAAGCAACTGGTACCATCAAACGTGAACTTGGTCGCAATTTGAAATTGTACAAAATCCCAGATTTGACCTTCGTCAAAGACGAATCCATCGAATATGGAAACAAGATTGACGAGATGCTACGCAATCTGGATAAGAACTAAAGAAGAGGGGGGTGACCCCTCTTTTTTGGTGGAGAAATGGTACTAAAAAATGGGGGACTCTCTCTAGAGTTAAAAATTGTTAAAAAGCTTTATAAAACTCAGCTTGTATGATAGTATAGAAATTGGAAAGAGTGAGATGAAATGATTTCTTATCAATAACTAGCTAGTCTAGTATAGCAATCAGCTAGAAACTGCAGCTAGACGAGGGAAGGTGATATGGGATTCATTAAAATTCTAGCCAAGACATACGGGAATTACTTTTTCATTATGCAAAGCGTCAAAGTTCTGAAGAACATGAAAAAAGACGACAATGCTCTAGTAGGTTTCGGGAAAGTACTGCTTGCTGACAAGCTGATGGATGTAGCCCAGTTGCTCGCAAAACCAGAGGATAAGGAATAACTTGAAATGAAAGAAACTAGTAGGAACTTCACTACTAGTTTTTTAATCTCTTCCCATATGGTATAATATAAGCAGTAAAATCATTTTATACTCAATGAAAATCAAAGAGCAAACTAGGAAGCTAGCCGCAGGTTGCTCAAAACAGTGTTTTGAAGTTGTGGATAGAATTGACGAAGTCAGTAATCATACCTACGTTAAGGCAACGCTGATGTGGTTTGAAGAGATTTTCGAAGAGTATTAGAACATACAATGGAGGTCGTCATGGATAATATCATCGATGTGTCAATTCCCGTTGCAGAAGTGGTGGACAAGCATCCAGAAGTCTTGGGAATTCTAGTGGAGCTTGGTTTTAAACCACTTGCTAATCCCTTGATGCGCAATACGGTCGGTCGCAAGGTATCGCTCAAACAGGGTTCGAAGCTCGAAGGAACTCCTATGGACAAGATTGTCCGCACGCTAGAAGCGAACGGCTATGAAGTGATTGGATTAGACTAATGGCAGATGAACGGATTCATATCCTACGGGATATTTTGTTAGAATTGCACAATGGTGCCTCTCCTGAGTCGGTTCAGGAGCGTTTTGATGCGACCTTTACGGGTGTCTCGGCCATCGAGATTTCCCTCATGGAACATGAGCTGATGAACTCAGACTCAGGTGTCACCTTTGAAGATGTCATGGAGCTCTGTGATGTCCATGCCAATCTTTTTAAAAATGCTGTTAAGGGCGTCGAAGTGGAGGATACTGAACACCCTGGCCACCCAGTTCGCGTCTTCAAGGATGAAAATCTGGCTCTCCGTGCTGCCTTGATTCGCATTCGGAGACTGTTAGATACCTATGAGTCTATGGAAGATGAGGAAATGCTGGCAGAGATGCGCAAGGGCTTGATCCGTCAAATGGGACTTTTGGGGCAATTTGATGTTCATTACCAGCGCAAGGAAGAGCTCTTCTTTCCTATCATGGAGCGCTATGGTCACGATTCACCCCCTAAGGTCATGTGGGGAGTGGATGATCAGATTAGAGAACTCTTTCAGACAGCTCTAGCGACAGCTAAGTCACTACCAGAAGTACCGATTTCCACTGTAAAGGAAACTTTCGAAGCTTTTGCGACAGAGTTTGAAAGTATGATTTTCAAGGAAGAGTCCATCCTCCTCATGATTCTCCTCGAGTCTTTCACCCAGGATGATTGGATTCAGATTGCAGAGGAGAGCGATGCCTACGGCTATGCCATCATCCGTCCGTCTGAGAAATGGGTGCCAGAACGACAGCGTTTTGTTGAGGAAAAGAGTGCAGAGGAGCCCGTGCAGCTAGACACGGCTGAAGGTCAAGTGCAGCAAGTTATCGATACACCAGAAGGTCAGTTGACCATTACCTTTACCCCTAAGGAAAAGAAAGCGGTGCTAGACCGTCATAGTCAACAGACTTTTGGCAATGGCTATCTCTCAGTAGAGCAGGCCAACCTCATCCTCAATCACCTCCCCATGGAGATTACCTTTGTCAATAAAGACGATATTTTCCAGTATTACAATGACAATGCGCCAGCTGATGAGATGATTTTCAAACGGACGCCGTCCCAAGTCGGGCGTAATGTAGAACTCTGCCATCCGCCCAAGTACTTAGACAAGGTGAAGGCTGTTATGAAAGGTCTTCGTGAGGGTAAAAAGGACAAGTATGAAATGTGGTTCAAGTCAGAGTCGCGAGACAAGTTTGTCCACATCACCTATGCAGCAGTACACGATGAAGACGGGGAATTCCAAGGAGTGTTGGAGTATGTTCAGAATATCCAGCCCTACCGAGAGATTGATACGGACTACTTCCGTGGATTAGAATAAGGAGAATCAATGAGTTACGAACAGGAATTTATGAAGGAATTTGAAGCATGGGTCAATACCCAGATCATGATCAACGACATGGCGCACAAGGAAAGTCAGAAGGTTTACGAAGAAGACCAAGACGAGCGTGCCAAAGATGCCATGATTCGCTACGAGAGCCGCTTGGATGCTTATCAGTTCTTGCTTGGTAAGTTTGAAAATTTCAAGGCAGGTAAGGGGTTTCATGATTTGCCAGAGGGCTTGTTTGGCGAGAGAAACTATTGAAATTCAGATACTTTCTTGATTTTTTTCCAAAATCTTGATAGAATATCTTTATTAAATCCTTGTCAAAACAGGGATTTTTTATTGAAAGGATTTTATCATGTCAAAGAAACTCCAACGTAAAAAACAATTAAGAAACAGCCTTCGCCGTTCAGGTGCATTTTCAACTACAGTGACCAAGGTTGTCGAAGAAACAAAAAAGGTTGTGAAGCATGCAGAAAAATCTGCTAGTGAAGCGGGAAAAGTTGTCTCTAAAAAAGTGGAACAAGCAGTAGAAGCAACTAAAGAGCAGGCTCAAAAGGTTACAAGCTCTGTAGAAGAATTCGCAGCGAACCTAGGTGGACTTTCAGTCGACCGCGCCAAGACTTTCTATGATGAAGGCATCAAGTCAGCTTCTGATTTTAAAAACTGGACTGAAAAAGAACTTCTTGCCTTGAAAGGGATTGGCCCAGCTACCATCAAGAAATTAAAAGAAAACGGCATCAAGTTCAAGTAATTTTTCTTGCCCCTTGCATTTCCGTCAAAAACTTGTTAAAATAAAGCCATTAGAGGTGTTTTGGATCCCACATTTTACAGAAAGTGGCGGTGCTGAGAAGTCCACAAATGTGTCAAAACTGGTTGCTGATGGATAAAAAATGAAATAATTTTGTCTTTTTATTATAAAGACGAGAGTTGCGGGCTTTGCCCGAAATTGGGTGGTACCGCGGATAAACACATTCGTCCCTGTCATGTAGATGGCAGGGGCGATTTTTTATGGAAAGTGAGGGAGGAAGATGTCGAGAGCAGAGTTACCAGAACAAATCGAAACAGATCGTCTGGTCTTACGAGTACGTACCGTGGCGGATGCCGAGGATATCCATGCCTACGCTAGTCTGCCAGAGGTTGCCTATCCAGCAGGCTTTCCTCCCGTCAAGAGCTTGGAAGATGAGATTTATTATCTCGAGCATATCCTTCCTGAGCGCAATAAAAAGGAAAATCTCCCAGCTGGTTACGGGATTGTGGTCAAAGGGACGGATACCATCATCGGATCTGTTGACTTCAATCACCGCCATGAAGACGATGTGCTTGAGATTGGCTACACCTTGCACCCAGACTATTGGGGGCGAGGATATGTACCAGAAGCTACGCGTGCCTTGATTGATTTAGCTTTTAAAGAACTGGATCTTCACAAGATAGAACTGACTTGTTTTGGCTACAATGTTCAAAGTCAACGCGTCGCAGAGAAACTTGGATTTACCCTCGAAGCTCGCATAAGAGACCGCAAAGATGCCCAAGGCAACCGCTGTGATGATTTGAGGTATGGGTTGTTGAGGAGTGAGTGGGAGGTGATTTGATGCATCTTTTCATCATTGGTGCTCCAGCATCAGGGAAAATGACGATTGGTCAAGAATTATCTCGACTGACGGATGCTACCCTATTTTATAACCATCAAGCCATCGATTTTGCACTAGAAATCTATCAGGACTATACAGAGGAAATGTGGGAATTTGTTCGTGGAATTACTTTTTCATTCCTTGGAGCAAGTGCAAGAAATCAGCGATCAGTAATTTTAACTGACGTAATTGATTTTTCAAATCAGTACCAGTTGATGTATTTAAAGCAAATTCAGAATTTGTTGGATGATTATCATCAAGAGATTCTTTTTGTTGAGTTGGAAACAAGTCTTGAAGAGCGCATACGTCGAAATCGAACGGAGAATAGATTAAAGCACAAACCTTTAAAACGATATATTGAGGTATCTGAAAGAGAAATTTTAGAGACCGCTGAAACACTTCAATTAAATTCTCAACATCAACCGAATGAGTTGCACCACTACTTTAAAATAAATAATACGAATCTGTCTGCAGAAGAAGCTGCTAAGCAGATTCAAAATAAAATGAAAATAATAGAGAAAGGACAAACACATGTCTAAAGAACTTTCACCTAAATACAATCCAGCCGAGGTTGAGGCTGGTCGTTACCAAAAATGGCTTGATGCGGATGTTTTCAAGCCTTCAGGAGATCAAAAGGCTAAGCCTTATTCGATCGTAATTCCACCACCAAACGTAACTGGGAAACTTCACCTTGGTCACGCTTGGGATACAACTTTGCAAGATATCATCATCCGTCAAAAACGCATGCAAGGTTTTGATACCCTTTGGCTTCCAGGGATGGACCATGCGGGGATTGCTACTCAGGCTAAGGTTGAGGAGCGCTTGCGTGGTGAGGGCATTAGCCGTTACGACCTTGGTCGTGAGAAATTCCTTGAGAAAGTCTGGGAATGGAAAGATGAATATGCCACTACCATCAAGGAACAATGGGGCAAGATGGGTCTCTCTGTAGACTACTCTCGTGAGCGTTTCACTCTTGACGAAGGTTTGTCAAAAGCTGTTCGTAAGGTCTTTGTGGACCTTTACAAGAAAGGCTGGATCTACCGCGGTGAGTTTATCATCAACTGGGACCCAGCAGCTCGCACAGCCCTTTCTGATATTGAAGTGATCCACAAGGACGTGGAAGGTGCCTTCTACCACATGAACTACATGCTGGAAGACGGCTCACGCGCCCTTGAAGTGGCGACCACTCGTCCTGAGACCATGTTTGGAGACGTTGCCGTTGCGGTCAATCCAGAAGACCCACGCTACAAGGACTTGATCGGTCAAAACGTAGTCCTTCCAATTGCTAATAAACTCATCCCAATCGTTGGGGACGAGCACGCGGATCCTGAGTTTGGGACTGGTGTCGTGAAAATCACACCTGCCCATGATCCAAACGACTTCTTGGTTGGTCAACGCCACAACTTACCACAAGTCAACGTTATGAACGATGACGGAACTATGAATGACTTGGCCTTTGAATTTGCAGGTATGGACCGTTTTGAAGCTCGTAAGGCAGTCGTTGCTAAGTTGGAAGAAATCGGTGCTCTTGTCAAAATCGAAAAACGTGTCCATAGCGTTGGTCACTCTGAACGTACAGGTGTCGTGGTTGAACCACGCTTGTCTACGCAATGGTTTGTGAAGATGGACCAATTGGCTAAAAATGCTATTGCCAACCAAGATACAGAAGACAAGGTAGAATTCTACCCACCTCGTTTCAACGATACCTTCCTCCAATGGATGGAAAATGTCCACGACTGGGTTATCTCACGTCAGCTCTGGTGGGGTCACCAAATCCCTGCTTGGTACAATGCTGAGGGTGAAATGTATGTTGGGGAAGAAGCTCCAGAAGGCGACGGATGGACTCAGGACGAGGACGTCTTGGATACTTGGTTCAGCTCTGCCCTTTGGCCATTCTCAACCATGGGCTGGCCTGATGTCGACTCAGAAGACTTCAAACGTTACTTCCCAACTTCGACCTTGGTAACAGGTTACGACATCATCTTCTTCTGGGTGTCTCGTATGATCTTCCAATCATTAGAATTCACTGGCCGTCAGCCATTCCAAAATGTCCTTATCCACGGTCTCATTCGTGACGAGCAAGGACGTAAGATGTCTAAATCTCTCGGTAACGGGATTGATCCAATGGATGTCATCGAGAAATACGGTGCCGATGCCCTTCGTTGGTTCCTTTCAAACGGTTCTGCACCAGGTCAAGACGTGCGCTTCTCTTATGAGAAAATGGATGCTTCATGGAACTTCATTAACAAGATTTGGAACATCTCTCGCTACATCCTCATGAACAATGAAGGCTTGACCCTTGAGCAAGCAACTGCCAATGTGGAAAAAGTTGCCAACAAGGAAGCTGGAAATGTCACAGACCGCTGGATTCTTCACAATCTCAATGAAACGATCGGCAAAGTTACTGAAAACTTTGACAAGTTTGAGTTTGGTGTGGCTGGACACATCCTCTACAACTTCATCTGGGATGAGTTTGCGGACTGGTACGTTGAGTTGACCAAGGAAGTCCTTTATAGCGATAACGAAGAAGAGAAAGTCATCACACGTTCTGTTCTCCTATACACTTTGGACAAGATCCTTCGTCTCCTCCACCCAATCATGCCATTCGTGACAGAAGAAATCTTTGGACAAATCTCAGAAGGCTCTATCGTGACAGCAGAATACCCAACTGTCAACCCAGCCTTTGAAGATCTTGCTGCTCACACGGGTGTCGAAAGCCTCAAAGACTTGATTCGTGCCGTTCGTAATGCCCGTGCGGAAGTAAACGTTGCACCAAGCAAGCCTATCACCATTCTTGTTAAGACAAGTGATAGCGACCTGGAAGCCTTCTTTAACAGCAATGTCAACTACATCAAACGCTTCACAAATCCAGAACACTTGGAAATCGCATCAACCATCCCTGCACCTGAACTCGCAATGTCAAGCGTCATCACAGGAGCAGAAATCTACCTGCCACTGGCAGACCTCCTCAATGTCGAAGAAGAACTGGCTCGTCTCGACAAGGAACTGGCTAAATGGCAAAAAGAACTGGATATGGTAGGTAAGAAACTCTCTAACGAACGCTTCGTAGCCAATGCCAAACCAGAAGTCGTCCAAAAAGAACGCGACAAACAAGCCGACTACCAAGCGAAATACGACGCGACCGTCGCACGTATTGATGAGATGAAGAAGTTGGTGAAATAAGTTATAAACCTCGGCAATTTGCTGGGGTTTTTGGTATAATGAATAATAGTGTGTATTTGATGTAATATATTTTATTTATTTAAAAGGCTTAATTATGATTAATATAATAGATTTATTTAGTGGTGCAGGCGGATTAACTGAGGGATTTAGAAATCAGCAATATAAAATATTGGGACATGTAGAGAAAGAAAAAGCGGCTTGTGAAACTTTAAAACTTAGGGAAGTATATTATTATTTAAAGAAAAAAAATAAATTAGGACTTTATAATGATTTTCTAAATAGTAAGACTAGTATAGAGGATTTGTTGAAACATGTACCTCAAGAAAAATTGAATAAAATTCTTAACTTTGAAATTAGTCAAGAAAATATTCACAGTATTTTTAGTTTTTTTGATGATTTAGGGGAAAACGTTGATGGAATTATAGGTGGTCCTCCATGTCAAGCTTATTCAACCATTGGAAGAGCTAGAAATGCAAGTAAAAAGTCTTCAGATGAAAGAATTTATTTATATAAATTTTATATACATTTTTTAAACAAGTATCAACCCAAATTTTTTATTTTTGAAAATGTAAAAGGATTATTGAGCTTTAGAGATGCTGATGATGAGTTTTTATTACCTAGAATGAAAAAAGAATTTGAAGAGGCTGGCTATTCTTTAGGTTATGAAGTTTTAAATACTAAAAACTATGGTGTCCCACAATCAAGAGAAAGACTTATTATTTTTGGAGTGATGAATGAGAAAAAAGAACTCATTCAAGAATTCTTTAAAAATCTTAAAAAATATGAAGAAAATGAGGTGGATGTTAAAACAGCTTTTCAGGGATTACCTAGTTTGAAGGCGGGAGAAGTAAACAATTCTTATACAAATTTATCAAATGATTATGTTGAACAAAATTTTTTACAGGATTCTAAAACGCCATTAACTCAAAATATTGCAAGACCAAATAATAGCAACGACTTAGCAATTTATAAAATTGTAGCAGAAGCTAAGAAAAATGGTAAAAATATTAAATATAGTGAACTTGACTCAAAGCTAAAAACCCATAAACATACGGATAAATTTTTGGACAGATTCAAAGCTCTTTCATGGAATTCTCCATCACATACAGTAGTTGCACATATTTCAAAAGATGGTCATCATTATATTCATCCAGATACAAAACAAAATAGATCAATTACTGTGAGAGAAGCAGCTAGATTACAGGGATTTCCAGACAATTACTATTTTTTAGATTCTAGAACCAGTGCTTTTACTCAAATTGGTAATGCAGTTCCTCCAATTTTTAGTAAAAAGATGGCTGATGCGATTTTAACATTGGAATTTAAATAAAAATCAACATATGTTCATCATTATTTAGAAATTGAACATATGTTGATTTTTTAGTTACAAAAGATCGAACGCAGCAAGAAGTTGAGGAGCTACAGCATTCCATATTGTTTTTAAGGTATCAAATTGAGGAAAATTATGAGCATCATGCATTAATGTATTTAAATGCTCCGTTGCTCTTATACTTGAAAATTCGGCAATTAGGCTTTGAACTCTATTTGAAGCTATTTTTCCTTTTCTAGAAAGCAGTCGAACCATGGTTTCATACTTAACTTTAAACGAAAGTTTGTCAACTTCATTTTCGGCAGTTAGTGTTTTTGGACGGTTATTTTCTATTATTAGATTATGAGTACTTGCTTCCACCCAGTAGCGTTTCAATAATGTTGTTGTTGTACTTTCAATCATAGCACGCAATAGTAAGCCTTGGGTTAAAATGAAACGATCGATATTTTTATCTTCTGCCGCTTCTAACATCTCTTCCCTGAGCATTCTAATTTTTGAACCAATCGTTTTTGGAACAATAAAATTAGTCGGGACTAATTCTTTATACACACTGTGATCTTTTTTATATGAGGTAGTTGATTTTATTGCAGTTTTTAAAATAGATTGTTTTGTTTGTTCAGGTATATCAACATTATCATTTTCTAATGCTTTACTGATTTCATTGATGCTTTCTTTATCTTCGGTTGATAATGTAGTTTCTACTAAGGAGGAATTTTTTTGTATATTTTCTTGCGCTTTTTTTTCTTTTGCTTCAGAACGTCGCTTTCTCCATTCTCTTTGAATAATCCCAATTAGTTTGTTAAGATTTTCTTTGATTTCTATTAACTCCTCATCAGCTTCCCACCTAATCGATTGTCTATCTGTTGAAATAAAATCTTTTTTATTATCATCATCAAGAAAATCAATATTAAAGTACCCAGCTGCATAGCTATAGAAATTATCATTTGCTCTATCTTGAAATTGTGTAACAGATTGTTCACTTGCTAGCTTCCCTCTAGACAGTACTGAAAATCCACGTTGGTTTGCTTGTAAAGGTGTTTTCTTGGTATAAATAATTCCGTTTATATGAAACTCTTTAAGTTTATGAATGACTATCTGAGATTGTTTATTTGTAAGAGTTTCAAAATCATCTGGAAAAGAAAAAGTAAACTCAGTTTCAACTTCCTTGGGTCGTATACTATTGATAAATACCTCTTCATCTAATTCCTTAATGGTACCGTCATCGCTTGCTAAAGTTACTAAAAAATCTGTACGGGAATACTTGTTAAATCTTTTAGAAAGACTATCATATAATGTATCGATTTTAGTCAGATTTTTTAAAGTAATGTCTTTAATGGTTATTTTTGTACCATTTGGTTCGTCAGTTTGAACATTGTAATGAATTGTTTTTGGATGATAGGTATTATTTGATGAGCCCTGTATGTCATTATAATTCAATTCAAAAGAGTTTAGTTTCTTATTTTGAATGCTATCAATAATAATTGTATTAGCGATACCAAATAAAGCTAGTTTTCCAAGTCCTTTTTTTCCTGTAACTTTTCTGCCGTTTTTCGATAGTCCGGTTTCATTTTTTTCATCATTTATTTTATCTGTCAATCGTCTATTTCTAGCAATGGTCAAAAAATTTTCATTTAGCTCTTGTGCTGACATACCATTGCCGTCGTCTGATACGGTTATTATTTTTTCTCGATAATTAATATGAATTTTAACATTATGGCTATCAGCATCCCAAGAATTGCTGATGAGTTCGGCAATTGCCTGTGGTAACTGTTTATATAATCCAATACCTAGATGTTGAATCGTTGCAGCATGGTAGTTAAGTGTAAATTCTTCAGACATATCGGACTCCTGTGTTTAATATTTTGTTAAATATAGTATATCATATTTTAAAAGTAAAATATCTTTAATACTGGTCATTCATTTTGATTCAAATCTATTTTGTATTGGATTCATAATAGTAGTTTGACAACACGGTAATTGCTGCTGCAACAACATTTATTATTTTTTTTGACATAAGCTACCTCCAAGTAATATTTTAACAAATATTTTTAAATTTACCATGTGATAAAATCAATTGATTTTTACTTAATAAATCATAGATAAATCTATTTTAACCTTTGACTATTCCGCAAAATTATCGTACAATAAAGAGTACATGATAAAATGTGGTCAGAGTCTGTTCGCTCTGGCGATAGTAGTAAAAATGAGGAGAAACGCTTTGGAATTAGAAGTATTTGCTGGGCAAGAAAAAAGTGAACTATCTATGATTGAGGTAGCGCGTGCTATCTTGGAACTTCGTGGTCGCGATCATGAGATGCATTTTAGTGATCTTGTAAACGAAATTCAAAACTATCTTGGAACATCAAACAGCGATATCCGTGAAGCCTTGCCGTTGTTCTACACAGAGTTGAACTTTGACGGTAGCTTCATCTCTCTTGGAGACAACAAATGGGGTCTTCGTTCATGGTATGGTGTAGACGAAATTGACGAAGAAATCATCGCTCTTGAAGAAAGTGATGACGATGAAGTAGCACCAAAAGCTAAGAAAAAACGTGTCAACGCCTTTATGGATGGTGATTCAGATGCCATTGACTACAATGCAGATGATCCAGAAGACGAAGATGCATACGAAGCAGACCCAGCTCTTTCATATGATGATGATAATCCAGATGATGAGAAAAATGAAGTGGAAGCTTACGATGCAGAAATCAACGAAATCGCCCCTGATGACTTGGGTGAAGACGTGGATCTCAACGAAGAAGACGACGAGTTTTCTGACGATGACGCAGAAACGAGTGAAGAAGAGTAAAAGACTATACAGAGGAGATCGCCTGATCTCCTTTTTCGTTCCTTGAGCAGGCCATCCGTTTGGATGTGGATCTTTAGTTGGTTTTCTGAAAGTAATCTTCTTTTTTCATCTTTTACCAACTCGGGTTGACAAATGTTCTGCTTTGAGGTATTATATTGTTCGGGCACCTCTTTTAGAGGTCGGGGCTCCCTAGTAACTAGGGAGCTATTTTTGTTTTTTCAGGAAGTTTTCTTGAAATGTCGTTATTCATAAGGGTCTTGTTTTCTATCTCCCCTCGTAGTTAACAAGGCCTTGAGTATTTTAGAAAGAGGAATCTATGTCTACGAAATATATTTTTGTAACTGGTGGTGTGGTGTCGTCTATTGGGAAAGGGATTGTGGCAGCAAGTCTAGGCCGTCTCTTGAAAAATCGTGGTCTAAAAGTGACTATTCAGAAGTTTGACCCTTATATCAATATCGATCCGGGAACCATGAGCCCTTACCAGCACGGGGAAGTCTTTGTGACAGATGATGGGGCTGAGACAGATTTGGACTTGGGTCACTATGAACGTTTTATCGATATCAATCTCAATAAATATTCCAATGTGACAACTGGTAAAATCTACAGTGAAGTTCTTCGTAAGGAACGCCGTGGCGAGTACCTTGGCGCAACTGTTCAAGTCATTCCTCATATCACAGATGCTTTAAAAGAAAAAATCAAGCGTGCCGCTGTAACGACCGACTCGGATGTCATTATCACAGAGGTAGGTGGAACAGTAGGAGATATCGAGTCCTTGCCATTTCTAGAGGCCCTTCGTCAGATGAAGGCAGATGTGGGTGCAGATAACGTCATGTACATCCATACAACCTTGCTTCCTTACCTCAAGGCTGCTGGTGAGATGAAGACCAAGCCGACTCAGCATTCTGTAAAAGAATTGCGCGGTTTGGGAATCCAGCCAAATATGTTGGTCATTCGTACAGAAAAACCAGCTGGTCAGGGCATTAAAAACAAACTGGCCCAGTTCTGTGATGTAGCACCAGAAGCCGTTATCGAGTCTTTGGATGTCGAACACCTTTACCAAATTCCCCTGAACTTGCAGGCACAAGGTATGGACCAAATTGTTTGTGACCACTTGAAATTAGATGCACCAGCAGCGGATATGACAGAGTGGTCAGCCATGGTGGACAAGGTCATGAACCTGAAAAAACATGTCAAGATTTCCCTTGTCGGTAAGTATGTGGAGTTGCAAGATGCCTACATCTCTGTGGTCGAAGCCTTAAAACACTCTGGGTATGCCAACGACGCAGAAGTGAAGATTAATTGGATCAATGCCAATGATGTGACGGTAGAGAATGTGGCAGAGCTCTTGTCTGATGCGGACGGAATCATCGTACCAGGAGGTTTTGGCCAACGTGGTACGGAAGGGAAAATTCAAGCCATCCGTTATGCGCGTGAGAATGATGTCCCAATGTTGGGAGTCTGCTTGGGAATGCAGTTGACTTGTATCGAGTTTGCTCGTCACGTTTTGGGTCTTGAAGGTGCCAATTCTGCTGAACTTGCACCAGAAACAAAATACCCTATCATTGATATCATGCGTGACCAGGTTGATGTTGAGGATATGGGTGGCACCCTTCGTTTGGGACTTTATCCATCTAAGTTGAAACGTGGTTCTAAGGCAGCAGCTGCTTACCATAATCAAGAAGTGGTGCAACGTCGTCACCGTCATCGTTATGAGTTTAACAACGCCTTTCGTGAACAGTTTGAGGCAGCAGGTTTTGTCTTCTCAGGAGTTTCTCCAGACAATCGTTTGGTAGAAATTGTGGAAATTCCTGAAAATAAATTCTTTGTAGCTTGTCAGTATCACCCTGAACTGTCAAGCCGTCCAAACCGTCCAGAAGAACTCTACACTGCCTTTGTCACTGCAGCAGTTGAAAATAGTAACTAGTTATCTTCTAATCTCTGAGAGCAATCTCAGAGGTTTTTTAATTCATTCAGGAACTCAGGCGCTTGGCAATAAGAATTAGACTCACTGAGGGAAGAGATTTTCCTTGCTCGTATACGGCTTCCCTATTTGTCCTAGAGCCCTTTTTGTGTTACAATGAATGGTATGAAAGCTAAGAAATTATGGATGACTGGCTTGACTGTGGCTGGTCTAAGTGCCCTTGCTTTAGGGGCTAAAAAAGCAGCAGATAACCACAAACTCATGAAGTCTCAAGAAGAGTTGACCGCTATCGTGCGCGAACTTTTCTCAGATATGGGTGAGATTGCGACTCTCTATGTTCAAGTCTACGAAAGTAGCCTAGAGCGACTTGTCGGAGGAGTCATTTTCGAGGATGGCCGTCATTATACCTTTGTCTATGAAAATGAAGATTTGGTCTATGAGGAGGAAGCCTTATGATTACTCCCAATAGTATAGAAGAGCTTGCAGGTTTTGTCGAGCAAGATGGCAAGAAGGTTTTCCTTTTTGTGGCGGACTGGTGTGGCGATTGTCGTTATATCTATCCATCCTTGCCAGAGATTGAGGAGACCAATCCAGAGTTCACCTTTATTCGAGTGGACCGTGACCAGTACATGGATCTAGCCAAACTCTGGGATGTGTACGGGATTCCTAGCCTTGTTGTGCTAGAAAAGGACACGGAAATCGGCCGATTTGTCAATCGCGACCGTAAAAGCAAGCAACAAATTAACGACTTTTTAGCAGGACTGAAATAGGAGAAAATGGAAAGAATGATTTTTACATATAATAAAGAGCATGTTGGCGATGTCCTTATGATCATCGTGAAAAATAGCGGAGATGCCAAGTTGGATGTGGAGCGCAAAGGCAAGGTAGCCCGTGTTTTCCTCAAAGAAAATGGAGAAACAGTAGCTTGGAATATTTTCGAAGTTTCAAGTTTATTTGAAATTGCAGAGCGTGGTCAAGTGTTTTTGACAGATGAGCAAGTAGAACGTTTGAACCAAGAATTGCAGGCGGAAGGCTTTGCAGAAGAGATTGTCAATGACAAAGAACCTAAGTTTGTCGTCGGTGAGATTGTTGAGATGGTAGCTCACCCAGATAGCGATCACCTTAACATCTGCCAAGTGGCTGTTGCAAGTGACAAGACAGTGCAAATCGTTGCAGGAGCACCTAATGCGCGTGTTGGATTGAAAACTATTGTAGCTCTTCCTGGAGCGATGATGCCAAAAGGCAATCTCATTTTCCCAGGCGAACTTCGCGGTGAAAAGAGTTTTGGGATGATGTGCAGTCCTCGTGAATTGCATCTACCAAATGCTCCGCAAAAACGTGGGGTTATTGAATTATCAGAAGACCAAGTGGTCGGAACTCCATTTGACCCAGCCAAACACTGGACGTCCTAGGAAATTGTCGGTATTTGATAGACCAGATAGAGGGGGATAAGATGGCAAAAAATGTTGTGATTACAGGGGCGACCTCAGGAATTGGTGAAGCGATTGCGCGTGCTTATCTGGAGCAGGGGGAGAATGTCGTTCTAACAGGGCGACGGACAGACAGACTAGAGGCCCTCAAGTCAGAGTTTGCAGAAACTTTTCCAAATCAAACCGTTTGGACCTTTCCACTGGATGTCACGGATATGGCTATGGTAAAGACTGTCTGCTCCGATATTCTTGATGCTATAGGACAGATTGATATCTTGGTCAATAACGCTGGACTAGCTCTTGGCTTGGCTCCCTATCAAGACTATGAAGAATTGGATATGCTGACCATGTTGGATACCAATGTCAAGGGTTTGATGGCAGTCACTCGCTGTTTCTTACCAACAATGGTAAAAGTCAATCAGGGGCATATTATCAATATGGGATCGACCGCAGGAATTTATGCCTATGCGGGTGCAGCAGTTTACTCAGCCACCAAGGCAGCAGTTAAAACCTTTTCAGATGGCCTGCGAATTGATACCATCGCAACGGATATCAAGGTGACGACCATTCAACCGGGAATCGTCGCAACAGATTTTTCTACAGTACGCTTTCACGGTGACAAAGAGCGAGCTGAGGCGGTCTATCAGGGAATCGAAGCCTTGCAAGCTCAGGATATTGCAGATACAGTGGTCTATGTGACCAGTCAGCCTCGTCGCGTGCAGATTACAGATATGACTATTATGGCCAATCAACAGGCGACAGGTTTCATGGTGCATAAAAAATAAAGAATCTCCTCAAAAAGTTACAAATTTCTGTAACTTTTTTTATTCCTTGCGAATAGATAAGTAGGAGGAAGAAAATATGTATAATAAAGTTATTATGATCGGGCGCTTGACGTCTACACCAGAATTGCACAAAACCAACAATGACAAGTCAGTAGCGCGCGCAACAATTGCTGTGAATCGTCGTTACAAAGACCAAAATGGAGAACGCGAAGTCGACTTTGTCAATCTTGTTCTTTGGGGGAAATTGGCTGAAACCTTGGCAAGCTACGCAACTAAAGGTAGTCTTATCTCTGTGGATGGAGAACTTCGTACCCGTCGCTTTGAGAAAAATGGCCAGATGAACTATGTGACCGAAGTTCTTGCCACAGGATTCCAACTTTTGGAAAGCCGCGCCCAACGTGCTATGCGTGAAAATAATGCAGGACAGGATTTGGCAGACTTGGTTTTGGAAGAGGAGGAATTGCCATTTTAATACTCTTCGAAAATCTCTTCAAACCACGTCAGCTTCACCTTGCCGTAGGTATAGGTAACTGACTTCGTCAGTTCTATCCACAACCTCAAAACACTGTTTTGAGCAACCTGAGGCTAGCTTCCTAGTTTGATCTTTGATTATCATTGAGTATAAACATTGAAAAGTCTGAGTTGGTCTCAGGCTTTTTATCTTGCCAAAGTCAGACTTTTTTCTTGACTATTTCTGACCAAGTGATACAATAGAACTATGGATTAGCACTCGGTTACAAAGAGTGCTAATAATATGTAGTTCATCATGGAGGAAAACAGATGTTGAAACCATTAGGAGACCGTGTGGTCTTGAAAATCGAAGAAAAAGAACAAACTGTTGGAGGCTTTGTCCTTGCAGGCTCAGCCCAAGAAAAAACAAAAACAGCCCAAGTTGTAGCTACTGGACAAGGTGTTCGTACCTTGAACGGTGACTTGGTAGCTCCAAGCGTTAAGGCTGGAGACCGTGTCTTAGTTGAAGCACATGCAGGTATTGATGTCAAAGATGGCGATGAAAAGTATATCATCGTAGGCGAAGCCAACATCTTGGCAATCATTGAAGAATAGAAGGAGAAAGTAAGTATGTCAAAAGAAATTAAATTTTCATCAGATGCTCGTTCAGCTATGGTTCGTGGTGTTGATATCCTAGCAGACACAGTTAAAGTAACCTTAGGACCAAAAGGTCGTAATGTTGTGTTGGAAAAATCATTTGGCTCACCCTTGATTACCAATGACGGTGTTACTATTGCCAAAGAAATCGAGTTGGAAGACCATTTTGAAAATATGGGTGCCAAATTGGTATCAGAAGTAGCTTCAAAAACCAATGATATCGCAGGTGACGGGACAACAACTGCAACTGTTTTGACTCAAGCTATCGTACGTGAAGGAATCAAGAACGTCACAGCAGGTGCCAACCCAATCGGCATTCGTCGGGGGATTGAAGCAGCAGTTGCTGCTGCAGTAGAAGCCTTGAAAAACAATGCCATCCCTGTTGCCAATAAAGAAGCCATCGCTCAGGTTGCCGCTGTATCTTCTCGTTCTGAAAAAGTCGGTGAATACATCTCTGAAGCCATGGAAAAAGTTGGTAAAGACGGAGTCATCACCATTGAAGAGTCACGTGGTATGGAAACAGAACTTGAAGTTGTTGAAGGAATGCAGTTTGACCGTGGTTACCTTTCACAGTACATGGTGACAGATAGCGAAAAAATGGTGGCTGACCTTGAAAATCCATACATTTTAATTACTGATAAGAAGATTTCCAATATTCAAGAAATCTTGCCACTTCTAGAAAGCATTCTTCAAAGCAACCGTCCGCTCTTGATTATTGCAGATGATGTAGATGGTGAAGCTCTTCCGACTCTTGTATTGAACAAGATTCGTGGAACCTTCAATGTCGTAGCTGTCAAAGCACCTGGCTTCGGTGACCGTCGAAAAGCCATGCTTGAAGACATCGCTATCTTGACAGGCGGCACAGTCATCACAGAAGATCTTGGCCTTGAGTTGAAAGATGCGACTATTGAGGCGCTTGGTCAAGCAGCGAGAGTAACTGTGGACAAAGATAGCACTGTTATCGTAGAAGGTGCTGGAAATCCTGAAGCTATTTCTCACCGTGTTGCGGTTATCAAGTCTCAAATTGAAACTACAACATCTGAATTTGACCGCGAAAAATTGCAAGAACGCTTGGCAAAATTGTCAGGTGGTGTCGCAGTGATCAAGGTCGGAGCTGCAACTGAAACTGAGTTGAAAGAAATGAAACTCCGCATTGAAGATGCCCTCAACGCTACTCGTGCAGCCGTTGAAGAAGGAATCGTTGCAGGTGGTGGAACTGCTCTTGCCAATGTCATTCCAGCCGTAGCTGATTTGGAATTGACAGGAGATGAAGCAACAGGGCGTAATATTGTTCTCCGTGCCTTGGAAGAACCTGTTCGTCAAATCGCTCACAATGCAGGATTCGAAGGATCTATCGTTATTGATCGCTTGAAAAATGCGGAAGTTGGTACAGGCTTCAACGCAGCGACTGGCGAGTGGGTCAACATGATTGAAGAGGGAATCATTGACCCAGTTAAAGTGAGCCGTTCTGCCCTTCAAAATGCAGCCTCTGTAGCTAGCTTGATTTTAACAACAGAAGCAGTCGTAGCCAATAAACCAGAACCAGTAGCCTCAGCTCCAGCAATGGATCCAAGCATGATGGGCGGGATGATGTAAAAGCAACTTATAAAAAACACAAAAGGAGGGAACATAATCCCTCCTTTTAAGATTTTCTCTTCTAAATAGATTTGAGCTCTCCTAACTTATATGATAAAATAAGACTAGAAGAAGGAGAAGAACATGATTGATGTAGAAGAAATTCTGAGCAAGATGAATCCCAATCAGAAGATTAATTATGACCGTGTTATGCAGAAAATGGTTCAGGTTTGGGAGAAAAATGAGCAACGTCCCACTATTCTCATGCATGTTTGCTGTGCTCCTTGTAGTACCTACACCCTAGAATACCTGACAAAATACGCTGATGTGACCATCTATTTTGCCAATTCCAATATCCATCCCAAGGCAGAATACCACAAGCGGGCTTACGTCACCAAGAAATTTGTCAGTGATTTCAATGAGCGAACAGGCAATACAGTCCAGTACCTTGAAGCTCCCTACGAACCAAATGAATACCGGAAGTTAGTCAGAGGACTGGAAGAAGAACCCGAAGGTGGTGACCGTTGCAAGGTTTGTTTTGACTACCGTCTGGATAAAACAGCACAGGTAGCTATGGACCTGGGCTTTGACTACTTTGGTTCAGCCTTGACCATCAGTCCCCATAAGAATTCTCAAACCATCAACAGCATCGGAATCGATGTGCAAAAGATTTATACCACCCACTATCTTCCAAGTGATTTCAAGAAAAATCAAGGCTACAAACGTTCAGTGGAGATGTGTGAGGAGTATGACATCTATCGTCAATGCTATTGTGGATGCGTCTATGCAGCTCAAGCCCAGAACATTGATCTTGTTCAGGTTAAGAAGGATGCCACGGCTTTCCTGTTAGATAAGGATGTTGAAAAAGATTATTCCCATATCAAGTTTACTGTCACTAAATTAGATATATAGCAATTAACCCAGCTGTAAAGCTGGGTTTTTAAAATAAAAAAACCAGGGCTCTCACCCCAGTTTGACAACTTTACCGATTCTTTAGTTCTATGTAGCGTTTGTACCAAATGTTGACATAGGCCTCTGAGAAAGGACCGCGTCCATTGTTGATCCAATCAACAAGGATTTTAACATGCTCTTTCAAAATATAGTCTAAATCATCAGAATACTTCATTTTGCGTTTATGGCGCTCATACTCTTCAACGTCCAAGAGACGCTTTTCGCCATCAGTGAAAACCTTGACATCCAAATCATAATCAATGTATTTCAGGGCTTCCTCATCTAGATAGTAGGGGCTGGCCATATTGCAATAGTAGGAAATCCCATTATCGCGAATCATGGCAATGATATTAAACCAATATTTTTTGTGAAAGTAAACAATAGCGGGTTCTCGAGTCACCCAACGACGACCGTCACTTTCGGTAACAAGTGTGTGGTCGTTGACGCCGATAATAGCGTTCTCTGTTGTTTTTAGTACCATGGTGTCTCGCCAAGTACGGTGAAGACTCCCATCATGCTTATAACTTTGAATTGTAATAAAGTCGCCTTCTTTTGGAAGTTTCATAACTAACCAACTTTCTACAATTTATAAGTTTATCGTTTACTATTATATCATAAATTGGTCTAATTTTTTTGAATTTTACCTGAAAATATTAAAGATATTCTCTGAGAGCGCTTGCTATATCCGAAAAATCATAGCCTTTTCTGGCTAGGACTTGGGTCAAACGTTGCTTTAGTTCGTAACCTTCATATTTACGAGCATATTTAGAATATTGTTTATCCAGTTCTTTAAAAATGAGTTCTTGAGTCGTTTCTTGGTCGACTTGACTGTCCAAGTCGTCAAAGGCATTCTTAGCATCAGAATAGGAGAAGCCTTTGTTCGTTAAGTTTTGGATAATCTTATCTTGCAAGGCACGAGCGGGAAGCTTTCCCGTGTATTTTTTTAGAAGTTTCTCCGCCACACGTTGAGCAACCTCCGAAAAATCAAAATCCTTTAAAACATCTTCAATAGTTGCTTTGGCAATCCCTTTTTGAGACAGTTTTTGAGCTAGCACATAGGGTCCTTTATCTCCAGAAAGTTGATTTGCATTGATGATAGAGTAGGTATACTGACGATCATTAATCCAGTTATCTTCTTTAAGATTAGCGATAACTTGACTAGTGATTTTTTCATCAAGATCATACTTTTTCAGATACTCACGAACTTCCTTTTCGGTTCGATCTTTAAATGATAGATGGTAGAGGGCGAGATTTTTACCATAAGAGAACTGGGCAAAGTCCTGAATCTCGGTAAGTTCCTCTTTACTAATGACCTTATCTTTAGACAACATAAAACGGACAATGGTATCCTCCGTGATATAAGAGGTTTGCTGTCCATCTAACTCCATCAAGTAGAGACATTTTTTCTTTTCAAGTTTTGTGATTTTCATAGTTCTATTATACCTCAAAATGTGATAAGATAGGGGTATGAATCTGAAAGTCAAACAAAAAATACCTTTAAAAATCAAGCGGATGGGCATCAATGGTGAGGGAATCGGTTTCTATCAGAAAACCCTCGTTTTTGTGCCAGGCGCCCTCAAAGGAGAAGATATCTATTGTCAGATTACTTCTATTAAACGTAACTTTGTTGAAGCCAAATTACTAAAGGTTAATAAGAAGTCTAAGTTTCGAGTCGTGCCAGCTTGTACGATTTATAATGAATGTGGTGGTTGCCAAATCATGCACCTCCACTACGATAAACAGTTAGAGTTCAAAACGGATCTGCTCCATCAAGCCCTGAAAAAATTTACTCCTGCAGGATATGAAAACTATGAAATCCGTCCAACTATCGGAATGCAGGAACCAAAGTACTACCGTGCTAAGCTTCAATTTCAGACTCGGAAATTTAAAAATCAGGTCAAGGCAGGTTTGTATGCGCAAAACTCTCATTATCTCGTAGAGTTGAAAGACTGTTTGGTGCAAGATAAGGAAACCCAAGTGATTGCGAATCGCCTAGCTGAACTTCTTACTTACCACCAAATCCCCATCACCGATGAGAGAAAAACGCTAGGCGTTCGCACCATCATGGTACGCAGAGCAAGGAAAACGGGGCAAGTTCAGATTATCATTGTCACAAATCGCCAGCTTAATTTAAATCAACTGGTCAAAGACTTAGTCAAGGATTTTCCAGAAGTTGTCACGGTTGCTGTCAATACAAATACAGCAAAAACAAGTGAAATCTATGGTGAAAAGACGGAAATTATCTGGGGCCAAGAGAGTATTCAAGAAGGAGTACTTGACTATGAGTTTTCTCTCTCGCCCCGAGCCTTTTATCAACTTAATCCGGAGCAGACAGAAATTCTCTATAGTGAAGCAATTAAGGCTCTGGATGTCAGCAAAGAAGACCATCTAATCGATGCTTATTGTGGTGTTGGGACGATCGGATTTGCCTTTGCAAGTAAAGTAAAGAGTCTCAGAGGAATGGATATTATTCCGGAAGCCATAGAAGATGCTAAGCGAAATGCTCAAAAAATGGGGTTTGACAATACCCATTACGAAGCGGGAACAGCTGAAGAGATTATTCCACGCTGGTATCAAGATGGCTACCGAGCAGATGCATTGATAGTCGACCCTCCTCGTACAGGCTTAGATGATAAGTTGTTGGATACCATTCTGACCTATGTTCCAGAAAAAATGGTCTATGTATCCTGCAATGTTTCAACCTTGGCACGAGATTTGGTTAAACTAGTAAAAGTCTATGATCTCCAGTATATCCAGTCGGTCGATATGTTTCCCCACACTGCACGAACAGAAGCAGTAGTTAAGTTAGTGAAGAAAAGAAAAAATCAAATTCACTGAAAAAAAGATCTTGACAAAGGTAAAAAAGTAGGTATAATAGAAAGAGTTGAAAAGCTCAAGGTCCGTTGGTCAAGGGGTTAAGACACCGCCTTTTCACGGCGGTAACACGGGTTCGAATCCCGTACGGACTATGGTGTATTGCGGTTAAAAAAACTTGAAAAAAGTTTCAAAAAAGTGTTGACATAGGTTAGCAGCTGTGATATACTAATATAGTTGCCGCTTGAGAGAGATTGAGTGACAAAGACCTTTGAAAACTGAACAAGACGAACCAATGTGCAGGGCACTATAACTAAGGTTATAGTACTGAACAATGAAAAAAACAATAAATCTGTCAGTGACAGAAATGAGTGAGAACTCAAACTTTTAATGAGAGTTTGATCCTGGCTCAGGACGAACGCTGGCGGCGTGCCTAATACATGCAAGTAGAACGCTGAAGAGAGGAGCTTGCTCTTCTTGGATGAGTTGCGAACGGGTGAGTAACGCGTAGGTAACCTGCCTGGTAGCGGGGGATAACTATTGGAAACGATAGCTAATACCGCATAAAATGGATTATCGCATGATAATTCATTGAAAGGTGCAAATGCATCACTACCAGATGGACCTGCGTTGTATTAGCTAGTTGGTGGGGTAACGGCTCACCAAGGCGACGATACATAGCCGACCTGAGAGGGTGATCGGCCACACTGGGACTGAGACACGGCCCAGACTCCTACGGGAGGCAGCAGTAGGGAATCTTCGGCAATGGACGGAAGTCTGACCGAGCAACGCCGCGTGAGTGAAGAAGGTTTTCGGATCGTAAAGCTCTGTTGTAAGAGAAGAACGAGTGTGAGAGTGGAAAGTTCACACTGTGACGGTATCTTACCAGAAAGGGACGGCTAACTACGTGCCAGCAGCCGCGGTAATACGTAGGTCCCGAGCGTTGTCCGGATTTATTGGGCGTAAAGCGAGCGCAGGCGGTTAGATAAGTCTGAAGTTAAAGGCTGTGGCTTAACCATAGTACGCTTTGGAAACTGTTTAACTTGAGTGCAAGAGGGGAGAGTGGAATTCCATGTGTAGCGGTGAAATGCGTAGATATATGGAGGAACACCGGTGGCGAAAGCGGCTCTCTGGCTTGTAACTGACGCTGAGGCTCGAAAGCGTGGGGAGCAAACAGGATTAGATACCCTGGTAGTCCACGCCGTAAACGATGAGTGCTAGGTGTTAGACCCTTTCCGGGGTTTAGTGCCGCAGCTAACGCATTAAGCACTCCGCCTGGGGAGTACGACCGCAAGGTTGAAACTCAAAGGAATTGACGGGGGCCCGCACAAGCGGTGGAGCATGTGGTTTAATTCGAAGCAACGCGAAGAACCTTACCAGGTCTTGACATCCCTCTGACCGCTCTAGAGATAGAGTTTTCCTTCGGGACAGAGGTGACAGGTGGTGCATGGTTGTCGTCAGCTCGTGTCGTGAGATGTTGGGTTAAGTCCCGCAACGAGCGCAACCCCTATTGTTAGTTGCCATCATTTAGTTGGGCACTCTAGCGAGACTGCCGGTAATAAACCGGAGGAAGGTGGGGATGACGTCAAATCATCATGCCCCTTATGACCTGGGCTACACACGTGCTACAATGGCTGGTACAACGAGTCGCAAGCCGGTGACGGCAAGCTAATCTCTTAAAGCCAGTCTCAGTTCGGATTGTAGGCTGCAACTCGCCTACATGAAGTCGGAATCGCTAGTAATCGCGGATCAGCACGCCGCGGTGAATACGTTCCCGGGCCTTGTACACACCGCCCGTCACACCACGAGAGTTTGTAACACCCGAAGTCGGTGAGGTAACCTTTTAGGAGCCAGCCGCCTAAGGTGGGATAGATGATTGGGGTGAAGTCGTAACAAGGTAGCCGTATCGGAAGGTGCGGCTGGATCACCTCCTTTCTAAGGATAAGGAACTGCGCATTGGTCTTGTTTAGTCTTGAGAGGTCTTGTGGGGCCTTAGCTCAGCTGGGAGAGCGCCTGCTTTGCACGCAGGAGGTCAGCGGTTCGATCCCGCTAGGCTCCATTGGTGAGAGATCACCAAGTAATGCACATTGAAAATTGAATATCTATATCAAATAGTAACAAGAAAATAAACCGAAACGCTGTAGTATTAAAAGAGTTTATGACTGAAAGGTCAAAAAATAAGGTTAAGTTAATAAGGGCGCACGGTGGATGCCTTGGCACTAGGAGCCGAAGAAGGACGTGACAAACGACGATATGCCTTGGGTAGCTGTAAGTAAGCGATGATCCAGGGATTTCCGAATGGGGGAACCCAGCAGGTACTACCTGTTACCCATATCTGTTAAGGATGTGAGGAGGAAGACGCAGTGAACTGAAACATCTAAGTAGCTGCAGGAAGAGAAAGCAAAAGCGATTGCCTTAGTAGCGGCGAGCGAAACGGCAGGAGGGCAAACCGAAGAGTTTACTCTTCGGGGTTGTAGGACTGCAATGTGGACTCAAAGATTATAGAAGAATGATTTGGGAAGATCAGCCAAAGAGAGTAAGAGCCTCGTATTTAAAATAGTCTTTGTACCTAGCAGTATCCTGAGTACGGCGGGACACGAGAAATCCCGTCGGAATCTGGGAGGACCATCTCCCAACCCTAAATACTCCCTAGTGACCGATAGTGAACCAGTACCGTGAGGGAAAGGTGAAAAGCACCCCGGGAGGGGAGTGAAATAGAACCTGAAACCGTGTGCCTACAACAAGTTCGAGCCCGTTAATGGGTGAGAGCGTGCCTTTTGTAGAATGAACCGGCGAGTTACGATATGATGCGAGGTTAAGTTGAAGAGACGGAGCCGTAGGGAAACCGAGTCTGAATAGGGCGCATTAGTATCATGTCGTAGACCCGAAACCATGTGACCTACCCATGAGCAGGTTGAAGGTGCGGTAAGACGCACTGGAGGACCGAACCAGGGCACGTTGAAAAGTGCTTGGATGACTTGTGGGTAGCGGAGAAATTCCAAACGAACTTGGAGATAGCTGGTTCTCTCCGAAATAGCTTTAGGGCTAGCGTCGACATAAAGATTCTTGGAGGTAGAGCACTGTTTGGGTGAGGGGTCCATCCCGGATTACCAATCTCAGATAAACTCCGAATGCCAAAGAATTATGGTCGGCAGTCAGACTGCGAGTGCTAAGATCCGTAGTCGAAAGGGAAACAGCCCAGACCACCAGCTAAGGTCCCAAAATAATTGTTAAGTGGAAAAGGATGTGGGGTTGCACAGACAACTAGGATGTTAGCTTAGAAGCAGCTATTCATTCAAAGAGTGCGTAATAGCTCACTAGTCGAGTGACCCTGCGCCGAAAATGTACCGGGGCTAAAACAATTTACCGAAGCTGTGGATACCTTTATAGGTATGGTAGGAGAGCGTTCTATGTGTGGAGAAGGTGTACCGTGAGGAGCGCTGGAACGCATAGAAGTGAGAATGCCGGTATGAGTAGCGAAAGACAGGTGAGAATCCTGTCCACCGTAAGACTAAGGTTTCCAGGGGAAGGCTCGTCCGCCCTGGGTTAGTCGGGACCTAAGGAGAGACCGAAAGGTGTATCCGATGGACAACAGGTTGATATTCCTGTACTAGAGTATGTAGTGATGGAGGGACGCAGTAGGCTAACTAAAGCAGACGAATGGAAGTGTCTGTCTAAGCAGTGAGGTGTGAATTGAGTCAAATGCTTAATTCTATAACATTGAGCTGTGATGGGGAGCGAAGTTTAGTAGCGAAGTTAGTGACGTCACACTGCCAAGAAAAGCTTCTAGCGTTAAACATACTCTACCCGTACCGCAAACCGACACAGGTAGTCGAGGCGAGTAGCCTCAGGTGAGCGAGAGAACTCTCGTTAAGGAACTCGGCAAAATGACCCCGTAACTTCGGGAGAAGGGGTGCTGACTTTACGTCAGCCGCAGTGAATAGGCCCAAGCAACTGTTTATCAAAAACACAGCTCTCTGCTAAATCGTAAGATGATGTATAGGGGGTGACGCCTGCCCGGTGCTGGAAGGTTAAGAGGAGTGCTTAGAGGTAACTCGAAGGTATGAATTGAAGCCCCAGTAAACGGCGGCCGTAACTATAACGGTCCTAAGGTAGCGAAATTCCTTGTCGGGTAAGTTCCGACCCGCACGAAAGGCGTAATGATTTGGGCACTGTCTCAACGAGAGACTCGGTGAAATTTTAGTACCTGTGAAGATGCAGGTTACCCGCGACAGGACGGAAAGACCCCATGGAGCTTTACTGCAGTTTGATATTGAGTGTCTGTACCACATGTACAGGATAGGTAGGAGTCTAAGAGATCGGGACGCCAGTTTCGAAGGAGACGTTGTTGGGATACTACCCTTGTGTTATGGCCACTCTAACCCGGATAGGTGATCCCTATCGGAGACAGTGTCTGACGGGCAGTTTGACTGGGGCGGTCGCCTCCTAAAAGGTAACGGAGGCGCCCAAAGGTTCCCTCAGAATGGTTGGAAATCATTCGCAGAGTGTAAAGGTATAAGGGAGCTTGACTGCGAGAGCAACAACTCGAGCAGGGACGAAAGTCGGGCTTAGTGATCCGGTGGTTCCGTATGGAAGGGCCATCGCTCAACGGATAAAAGCTACCCTGGGGATAACAGGCTTATCTCCCCCAAGAGTTCACATCGACGGGGAGGTTTGGCACCTCGATGTCGGCTCGTCGCATCCTGGGGCTGTAGTCGGTCCCAAGGGTTGGGCTGTTCGCCCATTAAAGCGGCACGCGAGCTGGGTTCAGAACGTCGTGAGACAGTTCGGTCCCTATCCGTCGCGGGCGTAGGAAATTTGAGAGGATCTGCTCCTAGTACGAGAGGACCAGAGTGGACTTACCGCTGGTGTACCAGTTGTCTTGCCAAAGGCATCGCTGGGTAGCTATGTAGGGAAGGGATAAACGCTGAAAGCATCTAAGTGTGAAACCCACCTCAAGATGAGATTTCCCATGATTATATATCAGTAAGAGCCCTGAGAGATGATCAGGTAGATAGGTTAGAAGTGGAAGTGTGGCGACACATGTAGCGGACTAATACTAATAGCTCGAGGACTTATCCAAAGTAACTGAGGATACGAAGCGTGAGGTTTTCTAATTATTTGATAGATATTCAATTTTGAGTAGGTATTACTCAGAGTTAAGTGACGATAGCCTAGGAGATACACCTGTACCCATGCCGAACACAGCAGTTAAGCCCTAGAACGCCGGAAGTAGTTGGGGGTTGCCCCCTGTGAGATATGGAAGTCGCTTAGCTAGAGGGAGTTTAGCTCAGCTGGGAGAGCATCTGCCTTACAAGCAGAGGGTCAGCGGTTCGATCCCGTTAACTCCCATATAGGTCCCGTAGTGTAGCGGTTATCACGTCGCCCTGTCACGGCGAAGATCGCGGGTTCGATTCCCGTCGGGACCGTTTAAGGTAACGGAAGTTATTTTAGACTCGTTAGCTCAGTTGGTAGAGCAATTGACTTTTAATCAATGGGTCACTGGTTCGAGCCCAGTACGGGTCATATTTGCGGGTTTGGCGGAATTGGCAGACGCACCAGATTTAGGATCTGGCGCTTAACGGCGTGGGGGTTCAAGTCCCTTAACCCGCATAATAGAAAGCAGCCGGCTTAGCTCAGTTGGTAGAGCATCTGATTTGTAATCAGAGGGTCGCGTGTTCAAGTCATGTAGCCGGCATTTTTTTATATAGAATAAGAGGTCGATGCGAACGTAGTTCAGTGGTGGAACACCACCTTGCCAAGGTGGGGGTCGCGGGTTCGAATCCCGTCGTTCGCTTAGAGAGGCCGGGGTGGCGGAACTGGCAGACGCACAGGACTTAAAATCCTGCGATTGGTAACGATCGTACCGGTTCGATTCCGGTCCTCGGCATATAATGATGAGCACCCTTAGCTCAACTGGATAGAGTACCTGACTACGAATCAGGCGGTTAGAGGTTCGACTCCTCTAGGGTGCATTTTTTTAGTTAACGCGGGAAGTAGCTCAGCTTGGTAGAGTACTTGGTTTGGGACCAAGGTGTCGCAGGTTCGAATCCTGTCTTCCCGATTTATGGCGGTGTAGCTCAGCTGGCTAGAGCGTCCGGTTCATACCCGGGAGGTCGGGGGTTCGATCCCCTTCGCCGCTATATTGATCTTGTTGGACCTTTAGCTCAGCTGGTTAGAGCTCTCGGCTCATAACCGAGTGGTCGTAGGTTCAAGTCCTACAAGGTCCATTGTAAATAATGGAGGATTACCCAAGTCCGGCTGAAGGGAACGGTCTTGAAAACCGTCAGGCGTGTAAAAGCGTGCGTGGGTTCGAATCCCACATCCTCCTTTTTATATTAACGCGGGATGGAGCAGCTCGGTAGCTCGTCGGGCTCATAACCCGAAGGTCGTAGGTTCAAATCCTGCTCCCGCAATTTGGCTCGGTAGCTCAGTTGGTAGAGCAATGGATTGAAGCTCCATGTGTCGGCGGTTCGATTCCGTCTCGCGCCATATTATATTTTATCAAGCGGGTGTAGTTTAGTGGTAAAACTACAGCCTTCCAAGCTGTTGTCGCGAGTTCGATTCTCGTCACCCGCTTTGAACTTTGTTCAAATACCAAGTTTTTTAACTTGGGCGCGTAGCTCAGGTGGTTAGAGCGCACGCCTGATAAGCGTGAGGTCGGTGGTTCGAGTCCACTCGTGCCCATTAATAGGAGAATTACTCAAGAGGCTGAAGAGGACGGTTTGCTAAATCGTTAGGTCGGGTAACCGGCGCGGGGGTTCGAATCCCCCATTCTCCGTACGTAAAGGGAGCTTCTAGGCTCTTTTTTTGTATGTAAATCCCCCTTCTAGATCGTTAAAAGGGGGATTTGTTTATTACCAATTTGTTAGTGATATTTCTCCGCTATTTAGCCAGATAGTACGTTTGTTTGCAAGTTCGACTTGTAGTTGACCAGATTCTGAGATTTCTTTTGCAAGGCCTTTTTTCTCTTTTCCATCTAGCTGGAAGGTAACTTTTTTTCCAAGAACTATTGATCTTTCTTTATAGATATAAAGTAACTCATCTGGATCCATATTGTAGAAACAATTCCATATTTCGCTGATGAGCTCATTACGACTAATTGGTGCAGGTGGCATAAATAGGCTGCCTGCTTTTTCTTTTAGGTCATCTGGGAAGTCTGCTATAGAAAAATTTGTACCAACTCCGATAATGACATCTGTAACCAAGCCTGTCTCAACTGATGTCATTGCTTCGGTGAGGATACCTGCTATTTTTTTATTTTTAAAGTAGATGTCATTTACCCATTTGATATCTACTTCTATCATAGTTAGGTTTTTAATGGCTTTGTAGACTGCAGCAGCTACAAGGAGAGTATAGGATGGGAGCTTTTCGTAGTGAAGGTTTGGTTGAATATGCAGGGACATATAGATGCCTCCCTGAGATGGAGAATAGTAGGGACGTTGAAAGCGTCCACGACCTGCTGTTTGACAGGTTGAAAGATAGAGTGTATTTCCTTTGTTTCCAGCTTCAATTCCTTCTTTTGCATCTGTTTGGGTTGATTTGGTCTCAGGTTTGTAGTGAACGATTAAGTTGGTTTTCTTTTGAATCAAATCAGGCAATATCAGGTCGCCTTGAATAAGCTTGTATCCTCTATTTTTGATACTGTCAATTTCTAGGCCTTCTTGTTGAAGACGTTGAATCGCTTTCCATATGGATGTACGGCTTAAATTCAGTTCTTCTCCGATTTTTTCTCCGCTAACATAATCGTTTTCTCTAGCTAATATTTGGTAAACTAGTTGGTGTGATTTCATTGATTTTCCTTTCTAGCTAAGAGGGAGTGAGAGTATTCCTTTCGAGTTTGACTAGGTGTTTTATGAAAAAACTGTTTGTAGGCTTTTGAGAAATGTAGTGGATCTGAAAAACCCACAGAATATGCAATGACTTTGATCGTTTCATTGGTGTGTTCTAGTAACTGTTGAGCACGCTTCATTCGAACGAAAAGTAAATACTCTTTTGGAGAGAGTTGATGAAATTCTTTAAACACACTAGTTAAGTAACTTCTATGAACCGATAGCTCTTTAGCTAAATCTTGAATGGTGAGTGATTGTGGATAGTGACTATCAATTAATCGTTTGCAGTCAAGATAGAGTTGGTGGGTTGATGAAATATTCTCTTTTTTCTGATTGGGAGCAATCGTTCCTAGATGAAACATTAGTTCATGGAGTTGTCCCATGATGTGGAGTTGAGCTAATTCATTTGATTTTGTAATCTGAGCGAAGCGGACAATATTTTCAACGAGTTTTGCAGTTGTTTGTGTATGACAGTTATTTGACTGGGTGAGGTAGGATTGGTCAGAAATTTGAGATAGAGCAAAGTAGTCAGGTGCCCTCCCTCCAGTAATTCCCAACCAGTAGTAAGCCCAAGGATCCTGGCTATCTGCTTGATAGAATGTTAATTCATCCGGTTTTAGTAAAAAGAAATCTCCTGCCTTTAAATCAACAATTTTCCCCTTATAATGGAATTGACCTTTTCCTTTAGTAATGTAATGTAGAACGTATGTGTCACGAATAGCTGGGCCAAAAGAGTAATTAGGCGTGCATTCTTCATAACCGTAGAAGCTAAGAGAAAGATCAATTGTTCCAGTCTGGTATTCTGAAAAAACGAGCATGTGCCACCTCCTACCTAACATTTTACCATACTTTGTATACATTTCTCTATTTTAGAAAGCGCTTTTATATGATAAAATTTTATCAAGAAATGGATGAGGTACAATTTATGGGAGTTCGAATAGAGAATAATCTATTTTACGTTGAGAGTAAAAGTTTAAGTTTGATTATTGAAAATAGGGATGGGTTCTTATTATTAAAACATTTAGGAAAGACTATTAAGAACTATAGAGGCTCTAATAGTGTTTATGAACGCGATCATGCTTTTTCAGGTAATCCAACAGCTACTAATCGAACCTTTAGTTTGGATACGCAACGTCAAATTTTTGGGCAACATGGTTTGGGTGACTTTAGAAAACCAACTTTACAGGTTCAACATGATGCAACTGAAGTAACAGACTTTCGATTTGTAGAAGCAAAGATTTTAAAAGGTCAGAATGGTCCACAGGGCTTACCTTCTCCACACAGCATGGATGGTACAGAGACGCTTGTCTTGATTTTAAAAGATTCTAAGGCTCAACTTAGTCTGACTTTGTATTATACTGCTTTTGATAATAATGCGACAATTGCTAGCTACAGTAAATTGGAAAATAATAGTAATCAGGAAGTTATCATCCACAAGGACTTTTCTTTTATGGCTGATTTTCCTGCTGCAGCTTACGAAATAGTGATTTTACAGGGAGCTTATGCTCGTGAAAAGACTGTTCGACGTCAACAGGTAAAACAAGGAATCTTTTCGATTAGTTCGAACCGTGGAGCTTCTGGGCATGCTCAAACACCAGCTCTTCTACTATGTGATCAAGGAGTCACAGAGGATGCTGGGAATGTGTTTGCTCTGCAACTACTGTATAGTGGAAACTTCGAAGCTTTTGTTCAAAAGAATCAATTGAATGAAGTTCGGGTGGCTATTGGCATTAATCCAGAAAATTTTTCTTGGAAGTTAGATCCTGAGGAAAATTTTGAAACACCGGTAGCTTTAGTGACCTTTTCAGATCAAGGATTAACTGGTATTAGCCATGAAAGTCAAAATTTTGTACTTAAGCACATTATGCCAAGTCAGTTTTCTAAAAAAGAGCGTCCAATTCTAATCAATAACTGGGAAGCTACCTACTTTGACTTTCAGAGAGAAAAACTGTTAGAGTTGGCAGATGAAGCTAAGAAAGTTGGAATTGAACTTTTTGTATTAGATGATGGGTGGTTTGGTAATCGCTTTGATGATAATCGGGCTTTAGGTGATTGGGTTGTTAATGAGAAAAAGCTGGGTGGAAGTCTTGAAAGTCTGATTTCAGCTATCCATGAAAGAGGTTTGCAGTTTGGGCTTTGGTTAGAACCGGAGATGATTTCTGTTGATAGCGACTTGTATCGTAAACATCCTGACTGGGCTATTCAGGTTCCAGGATATGAGCATACCTATTCTCGAAATCAATTAGTACTTAATCTTGCCAATCCCCAGGTAGTAGAATATTTGAAAAATGTCTTAGATGAACTCCTCTCTCATCATAAGATTGACTATATCAAATGGGATATGAACCGCAATATCACTAACTTAGGGAATGGTTCAGCTTATCTGGAAACTCAGATGCAGTCTCATCAGTATATGTTGGGGCTTTACGAACTCGTTTCTTATCTGACAGAGAAACACAGTCATATTCTCTTTGAGTCCTGCTCTGGTGGTGGTGGACGAAATGATCTTGGCATGATGCGCTATTTCCCACAAGTCTGGGCTAGTGATAATACTGATGCTATTGCACGTTTACCAATTCAATATGGCTCATCCTATCTCTATCCAACCATTTCTATGGGGGCTCATGTGTCAGCAGTACCAAATCATCAGATGGGACGAATGACACCATTGGAAACTCGTGGTCATGTGGCAATGATGGGAAATCTGGGTTATGAGCTTGATTTGACAAGTTTATCAGATGATGAGAAAGCTGAGATTGCTAATCAGGTGAACTTGTATAAAGAATTGCGGCCAGTAGTCCAGTTGGGAAACCAGTATAGGTTAATCAATCCCGATGCTGAATCCAATGAAGCAGCTGTACAATTCAACTATGGAAATCAAACGATTGTAACCTACGTCCGAGTCTTATCAGTTGTGGAAACAATGGAAACAACTTTAAAGTTAAAAGATTTGGATGAAGAGGGACGGTATGAATTACAGGAAAATGGTGTAGTTTACTCAGGCGCAGAACTCATGTATGCGGGTATTACTATGGGGCTTCCGCAGGGAGATTATCTCAGCAGGCAGTTACATTTCATTAGAAGATAAGGAGATAAAATCATGAGATGGTATAAAAAGATGAGCTTAATTGCTACTACAGGACTCTGCCTTTTGGGACTGTCAGCTTGTAGTAGTCAAGAGAAGTCAGCTGATGGCAAGGTAACGATTGAGTTTTTTAACCAGAAGACCGAGATGGCAGATACCTTGCAAAGGATAGTGGATGATTTTGAAAAGGAACACCCTAATATTGATGTGAAGCTGACTACAGTACCCGCAGCTGGAATTGTTCTGAAGACTCGGATTTTATCAGGAGATGTTCCAGATATTATTAATATCTATCCTCAAAATATGGATTTTCAGGAGTGGGCGAAGGCAGGCTATTTTGCAGATATGACAGGAAAATCTTATCTTGAGAACATCAAGAATGACTATGCTGAAAAGTATGCAATCAATAACAAGATTTATAGTGTGCCTTTAACGGCCAATCTTTATGGAATCTATTACAATAAAACGAAGTTTAAAGAATTAGGACTTGAGGAACCGAAGACTTTTAAAGAGTTTCAAGAGATTGTTAAAAAGATAAAAGATAGTGGGCATTCTCCGTTCGCAGTTGCAGGCAATGAAGGCTGGACACTAAATGGTTACCACCAACTTTCTCTCATTACTATTACAGGTAGTGGAGACGCTGCTAATAACTACCTTCGCTTTTCAAAACCAAACGCTATCTCTGCTGATGATGCTATTTTAAAAGCAGATGCAGAACGACTCGATTTATTGGCAGATAATGCTCAAGATGGTTGGCGTGGTGCTTCTTATAATGATGCGGTGGTAGCATTTTCGAGTGAAACAGCTTTGATGATGCCACAAGGATCATGGGCATTAGCGGCAATTAATCAACAGGATCCCAAATTTGAGATGGGGATGTTTGCCTTCCCAGGAGAAGAAGTAGGAAAAGAAGTTACTGTTGGTTCAGGGGACATGGCATTATCAACTTCAGCTACAACTAAACATCCGAAAGAAACCGAAGAATTTATCAGCTATATGACTAGTCCAAAAGCTATGCAGTCATATTATGATGTAGATGGATCACCAGTTGCGGTGAAAGGTATACAAGAAAAAGAAGACTCAGCGCTTACAGAGATTTCTAAACTGGCATTTACGGACAAGCATTATGTTTGGTTGGGCCAACACTGGAATTCTGAAGAAGACTTTTTTAATCTAAGTGCAGGTTACTTGATGGATAAAAATCTGAAAAATATGGCAAACAATCTCAATGCTTTCTTTAATCCAATGAAGGCAGATTTGGACTAGAATAGGAGTTAAGATGATATGGCTATTCGAAAATTTTTAAATAAATACTGGGGTTGGACCTTTTTGCTCATCCCACTTGCATTACAAGCTATCTTCTTTTACTTTCCGATGGTGCAAGGTGCTTTCTATAGTTTGACTAACTGGACTGGATTGACCTATAATTACAAATTTGTTGGTTTGAATAACTACAAATTGCTGATGATTGATGGGAAATTCTTCACAGCTATAGCTTTTACTTTGATTTTAACTCTGGCATTGATTATTGGAGAGATTACGATTGGGATGATTGTGGCACGAGCCTTAAATTCTAAGATGAAGGGTCAGACCTTCTTTAGAGCTTGGTTCTTTTTCCCGGCTGTTTTGTCTGGTTTGACAGTTTCCTTGATTTTTAAACAATTTTTCAACTATGGTCTTCCAACGATTGGAAGAATTTTAGGGATTGGTTTTTTACAAGAGAGTCTATTAGGAACACCTGTCGGAGCGGTAGTGGCAACTATTTTTGTTCTTCTATGGCAAGGAGTAGCAATGCCAATTATTCTCTTTCTTGCTGGTCTTCAGAGTATTCCATCTGATATTTTAGAGGCTGCATCAATTGATGGTGCAACAAGTAAACAAACTTTTTGGAAGATTGAATTACCCTATTTGCTTCCAACGATTTCTATGGTTTTTATTCTGGCACTTAAGTCCGGTTTGACAGCCTTTGACCAAATTTTTGCCTTGACGAGTGGTGGTCCAAATAATGCTACAACGTCTCTTGGACTTTTAGTCTATAACTATGCTTTCAAGAGTAATCAATATGGATATGCGAATGCAATTGCCTTGATTTTATTCTTAATTATTGGAATTGTTTCTCTTATCCAAATAAAACTATCAAAGAAATTTGAAATCTAATAGAGGAGTCCTACACATGAAAAAAGAAGAAAAATTGAATCAGTTTTGGAAATATGTCCTCTTAATAGTAGGTGGCATCCTTATACTTGTTCCTTTGTTGGTAACAGTATTTAGTTCTTTCAAAACAACTAAGGATATCATGAATCATTTCTTTAGTTTGCCCAATCCTTTTACCTTAAGCAATTATGAACGATTAATTTCGGATGGAATTGGAGGCTATTTCTGGAATTCAGCTGTGATTACGGTGTTATCATTGATTGTAGTAGCTTTCTTTATACCAGCTGCAGCTTATTCCATTGCTCGAAATATGTCCAAGAAAAAAGCCTTTGCAATTATGTATTCGCTCTTGATCTTAGGGATATTTGTTCCATTTCAGGTGATTATGATTCCCATCACAGTTATGATGAGTAAACTCGGTCTAGCAAATATGTGGGGGTTGGTAATACTCTATCTAACTTATGCAATTCCACAGACTCTCTTCTTGTATGTTGGTTATATTAAAATTAGTGTACCAGATAGTTTGGATGAAGCTGCGGAAATCGATGGGGCTGATCGTTTTACAATTTATCGTCGAATCATTTTTCCAATGTTGAAACCCATGCATGCGACAACTTTGATTATCAATGCTCTCTGGTTCTGGAATGACTTTATGTTGCCACTCTTGATTCTGAATAAGGATTCCAAGATGTGGACTTTACCTCTCTTCCAATACAACTACCAAGGTCAGTACTTCAATGACTATGGCCCAAGTTTTGCATCTTATATTGTGGGAATTGTAACGATAACCATTGTCTACCTCATCTTCCAAAAACATATCATTTCAGGAATGAGTAACGGAGCAGTGAAGTAAGAAGTGCTTAGGGAATCTATAATTCCATCCACAGATGAACGGTTTAGCTTATTGACAATTCTATGTAGAAAACAAGAAAGTCGTACTTAGTTGCTTGCAGTTTAGTACGAGTTCGATGTGACCAAAAATCTAAAAATATCTTTCATTTACGAAGCCAGGTCATATGAGACTTGGCTTTCATCAAAAAAAGGAGAACATTTATGACCATTCAAAATAAAACTATGTTGATTACTTACTCAGATAGTCTTGGAAATAACCTTAGAGACCTGTATAAGAATTTGGAAGAACATTTTGGCGATGCTATTAGGGGAGTTCACCTTCTACCATTTTTCCCATCAACAGGTGATCGTGGATTTGCACCAGTCGACTATGATGAAGTGGATCCAGCGTTTGGTGATTGGGAGGATGTTAAGCGTTTAGGCGAGAAATATTATCTTATGTTTGACTTTATGATTAACCATATTTCTCGTCAATCTAAATATTATAAGGACTATCAAGAAAAACATGAAGCCAGTGAATTTAAAGATCTCTTTTTAAACTGGGACAAGTTTTGGCCAGAGAACCGTCCGACACAGTCTGACGTAGATTTAATCTACAAGCGTAAGGATCGTGCACCAAAGCAAGAGATTGTTTTTGCAGATGGTTCAGTAGAACATTTGTGGAATACTTTTGGTGAGGAGCAAATTGATCTTGATGTGACCAAAGAAGTAACGATGGCATTTATCCGTAAGACCATTCAACATCTAGCAAGTAACGGGTGTGATTTGATTCGTCTAGATGCCTTTGCTTATGCAGTGAAGAAATTGGATACCAATGATTTCTTTGTGGAACCAGATATTTGGGCCTTATTGGACAAAGTCCGAGATATAGCAGCTGAGTACGGTGCAGAGCTCTTACCTGAGATTCATGAGCACTATTCGATTCAGTTTAAAATAGCGGACCATGATTACTATGTTTATGATTTTGCCCTTCCAATGGTGACCCTTTATACTCTTTACAGTTCCAGAACAGAGCGTTTGGCTAAGTGGTTAAAGATGAGCCCGATGAAGCAATTTACGACTCTAGACACCCATGATGGGATTGGAGTGGTGGATGTAAAGGATATCCTGACTGATGAGGAAATTGACTATGCTTCAAATGAGCTCTATAAGGTTGGAGCTAATGTTAAACGTAAGTACTCCAGTGCAGAGTATAACAATCTAGATATCTACCAAATCAATTCAACCTATTATTCTGCACTTGGAGATGATGATGTCAAGTATTTCCTTGCCCGTCTGATTCAAGCTTTTGCCCCAGGTATTCCCCAAGTCTACTATGTGGGTCTACTAGCAGGAAAGAATGACTTGAAACTATTAGAAGAAACAAAGGAAGGTAGAAATATTAATCGTCATTACTATAGCAACGAGGAAATCGCAGAAGAAGTTCAACGTCCTGTGGTGAAGGCCCTTCTCAATCTATTTTCGTTCCGTAATCGATCAGTAGCTTTTGATTTAGAAGGAACTATTGACGTTGAAACACCAACAGCCCACAGCATTGTAATTAAACGTCAAAATAAAGATAAGTCCGTAACAGCAGTAGCAGAAATTGATTTGCAAAGTCAGACCTATCAAGTATTAGAAAACGGCAGAAAAATTCAGTTCTAGTGCTATATTAATGAAACAGTTTTTTTGTGGCGAAAACGTGTTCATTGTTCCCAAATGACGGAAAAAATGGTAGAATATAAAGATAGTTTAGCATTTATCTTCTGGAGAAATCCAGAACAGAAAGGATCCGTTTTGAAATCAATTGGATTACTGGATAAGATAAGAGGGCTTTCGAAAAAAGATTTCTTTTTGTATTTGATGATCATAAGTATCTTTTTACCTTTTTATTTGTTCTTAGCGCTCTTTGCTTTATATTTGATAGGTTTACTTGTTACTGGGGAGATGAAGGGAATTATCAAAGGATTAATCAAACATCCTGTACTTCTCTTTTTTATTGCCTATAGTAGTATCATCTCTATCGTCGCCAAGAACTGGCTTGGATTGGTTGCATCTTTACTGATGTTTCTCTTCCTCATTTTCTTTAGCTTCTACCAGAAACGTCTGACGCATGCTTTCTTTCGACTGATTCTGCAGACAATCTTGTTTGGTAGTGTGCTCTCTGCGGCTTTTGCTACTTTGGAGCATTTTCAAATTGTAAAGAAATTTAACTACGCCTTTCTTTCGCCCAATATGCAAGTATGGCACCAAAACCGTGCAGAGGTGACCTTCTTCAATCCTAACTACTATGGGATTATCTGTTGCTTCTGTATCATGATAGCTTTTTATCTCTTTACAACGACGAAGTTAAGATGGTTAAAAATCTTTTGTGTGCTAGCAGGTTTTGTGAATCTATTTGGTTTGAATTTTACGCAAAATAGGACGGCTTTTCCTGCCATCATTGCTGGTGCAATCATTTATCTTTTTACAACCATTAAAAACTGGCGTGCCTTCTGGCTCAGTATTGGAGTTTTTGGGATTGGCCTCTGTTTCCTCTTCTCAAGCGATTTGGGTGTTCGTATGGGAACCCTAGATTCTTCAATGGAGGAGCGTGTTTCAATTTGGAATGCGGGTATGACTTTGTTTAAACAAAATCCGATCTGGGGTGAAGGACCACTGACCTATATGAATTCCTATCCTAGAATCCATGCACCCTACCACGAACACGCGCACAGTCTTTACATTGATACCATTTTGAGTTATGGCTTGATTGGAACCATTCTCCTATCCATTTCTTCGGTTATCCCGGTTCACATGATGATGGATATGAGTCAGGAGTCTGGCAAACGACCAATTATCGGTCTTTATCTCTCCTTCCTTACAGTAGTCGCTGTACATGGAATTTTTGACTTGGCTCTCTTCTGGATACAGTCAGGATTCATCTTCTTGCTAGTTATGTGCAGTCTACCACTGGAACATCGAACACTGGTGTCCGAAATGACAGATTAAGTTGATCAAGATTAGAGATCTTCTACTTTAGGTAGGAGGTCTTTTTTTGTTTGGTGAAAATTATTTCTAAGTCGAAATAGTTGACAGATGGAACGACAGGTGTTACAATAAAAACAATTCGATATAGAAATAAAATGGAGAGGTCATGAAAGATAGTCATTTGGTTGCCCATCATATTCGTTTGTTGAATGGGCGGATTTTTCAAAAGTTACTGAGTCAGGATCCGGAGGCTCTTTATCGAAGTGAGCAGGGCAAGATTCTCACTGTTTTATGGAATAGTGAAACTGGCTGTGCAACTGCGACAGATATTGCGCTGGCGACTGGTCTCACCAACAATACGCTCACAACCATGATTAAGAAACTTGAGGAGCAAAACCTGGTCGTCATTAGCCCATGTGGAATAGATAAGAGAAAGAAGTATGTCGTTTTGACTGAACTTGGTTCGTCCCAGAAAGAAGTTGGCTATCGTGTTAGTCAAAAGTTGGATGCAATTTTTTATAAAGGATTCACTGAGGAAGAAATTCGTCAGTTTGAAAGCTATCAGGAACGCATTTTAGCAAATTTAAAAGAAAAAGAGGCATAAATCATGTCAAAACAAGTTAAAAATGCACAAAATCTATATATTCACGCTATTCAAGACGGGCGAGTTGCTGAGGCTCAAGCTCAGTCTGTAGGAGATACCTACATTCAACACTCGACAGGTGTGCCAGATGGGAAAGAAGGGTTTGCGGCTTTCTTTGCAAATTTCTTTGAGCGTTATCCCGAGCGTGAGATGAAAATTGTTCGCACCATTGAAGACGGCAATCTGGTCTTTGTCCATGTTCACCAATATCTCAATGGCGGAGAAGCGCAATGGGTGACGACGGATACTTTCCGTGCAGATGAGAATGGCCGTATCGTAGAACATTGGGATGTTATTGACTACTATCGTGCTCCAGAAAATGGACAGTTAGACCAGATCTGTGGAGATTTTGAAATCAAGGATTTGGATAAGACAGCAGAAAATAAAAAAATCGTTCGTCGTTTCTTGACAGAAGTTTTCCAAAATGGGGAGCTAGAGCAGTGGAGTGATTATGTGGCGGACGATTTGATTCAGCATAATCATGAGATTGGCCAAGGAAGTAAGGCTTATAAAAACAATGTGGCTGAACATGGTGTCACTTTTGACTTTGTTTTCCAGCTTTTGGGACAAGGAAATTATGTAGTCAGCTATGGACAGACTCAGATAGATGGGGTGCCTTATGCTCAGTATGACATCTTCCGTTTGGAGAATGGCTTGATTGTGGAGCATTGGGATAATAAGGAAGTTATGCCTAAGGTAGAAGACTTGACCAACCGAGGAAAATTTTAAATTGAGGACAAAGAATGATTGAATACAAGAATGTAGCGCTACGCTATACAGAAAAAGATGTTTTGAGAGATGTCAATTTACAGATTGAGAATGGGGAGTTTATGGTTTTAGTTGGGCCTTCTGGGTCAGGTAAGACGACTATGATTAAGATGATTAACCGTCTCTTGGAACCAACTGATGGAAATATTTATATGGATGGCAAGCGCATCAAAGACTATGATGAGCGTGAGCTTCGTCTTTCTACTGGTTATGTTTTACAGGCCATTGCTCTGTTTCCCAATCTAACGGTTGCGGAAAATATCGCCCTTATTCCTGAGATGAAGGGTTGGACTAAGGAAGAAATTGCTCAGAAAACAGAAGAGCTTTTGGCTAAGGTTGGCTTGCCAGTAGCTGAGTATGGGCATCGACTTCCGAGTGCATTATCTGGTGGAGAACAGCAACGGGTCGGTATTGTCCGTGCTATGATTGGTCAACCTAAGATTCTCCTCATGGATGAACCCTTTTCAGCCTTGGATGCTATTTCTCGCAAGCAGTTGCAGGTTCTGACGAAAGAATTGCATAAAGAGTTTGGGATGACAACCATTTTTGTAACCCATGATACGGATGAAGCTTTGAAGTTGGCGGACCGTATTGCCGTTTTGCAGGATGGAGAGATTCGTCAGGTGTCGAATCCTGAGACCATTTTAAAAGCTCCTGCAACAGACTTTGTTGCAGACTTGTTTGGAGGTAGTGTTCATGACTAATTTAATCTCAACTTTTCAGGATCGTTTTAGTGATTGGGTAACAGCTCTATCTCAACATTTGCAGTTGTCACTTTTGACCTTGTTACTAGCTATTTTGCTTGCTATTCCCTTGGCTGTTTATCTTCGCTATCATGAGAAGTTGGCGGATTGGATTTTACAGATTGCGGGGATTTTCCAGACCATCCCGTCTCTGGCCTTGTTGGGGCTCTTTATTCCCTTGATGGGGATTGGGGCCTTGCCAGCTTTGACAGCGCTAGTGATTTATGCGATTTTTCCGATTTTGCAAAATACCATCACTGGGCTGAAGGGAATTGATCCGAGTCTGCAGGAGGCTGGAATTGCCTTTGGGATGACCAGATGGGAGCGTCTCAAGAAGTTTGAAATTCCACTTGCCATGCCTGTTATCATGTCTGGGATTCGGACGGCAGCGGTCTTAATTATCGGTACGGCAACCTTGGCGGCCTTGATTGGGGCAGGGGGACTGGGTTCCTTTATCCTTTTGGGGATTGACCGTCATAATGCCAGTCTGATTTTGATTGGGGCCCTTTCTTCTGCAGTGCTGGCCATTGGCTTTAACTTCCTACTAAAAGTAATGGAAAAAGCGAAATTGCGGACGATTTTCTCTGGCTTTGCCTTGGTGGCTTTATTACTGGGTCTGTCTTATAGTCCAGCTCTTTTGGCTCAAAAAGAGAAAGAGAATTTGGTTATTGCTGGGAAATTGGGACCGGAACCAGAAATCTTGGCCAATATGTATAAATTGCTGATTGAAGAAAATACCAGTATGACTGCGACTGTTAAACCGAATTTTGGGAAAACAAGCTTCCTCTATGAAGCTCTGAAAAAAGGGGATATTGATATCTATCCTGAATTTACTGGTACGGTGACTGAAAGTTTACTTCAACCAGCACCTAAAGTAGGTCATGAGCCAGATCAGGTTTATCAAGTGGCGCGTGATGGCATTGCCAAACAGGATCATCTGGCTTATCTCAAACCTATGTCTTATCAAAATACCTACGCTGTAGCTGTTCCGAAAAAGATTGCTCAAGAATATGGCTTGAAGACCATTTCGGACTTGAAAAAAGTGGAAGGGCAGCTGAAGGCAGGTTTTACACTCGAGTTTAATGACCGTGAAGATGGCAATAAGGGCTTGCAATCAATGTACGGTCTCAATCTCAACGTAGCGACCATGGAGCCAGCCCTTCGCTATCAGGCTATTCAGTCAGGGGATATTCAAATCACAGATGCCTATTCGACTGATGCGGAATTGGCGCGTTATGATTTACAGGTCTTGGAAGATGACAAGCAACTCTTCCCACCATATCAAGGGGCTCCTCTGATGAAAGAAGCTCTTCTCAAGAAACACCCTAAGTTGGAGACAGTTCTCAATAAATTGGCTGGTAAAATTACTGAAAGCCAGATGAGCCAGCTCAACTATCAAGTCGGTGTTGAAGGCAAGTCAGCAGAACAAGTAGCCAAGGAGTTTCTCCAAGAACAAGGATTGTTGAAGAAATAGATTGAAAATGTCAAACTCAACTTCTTTAAATGACCATACAGAAGAATGCTCAGACAATGTTGTCTGGGCTTTTTTGATGTTAGAGTTACTGAAGGTCACTTAAAATGGAAAGGAAGAGAAAATTTTCAGGATTTTCTAAAATTTTACTGTAAATACACTTGACTATTCAGAGGATAGGTGTATAATGTGTTGTGAACTACTTAACAAATAAAGATTTCCAGCTCATGTCGACTAAGGATGGAAATCTTGTGTATAGACAGTTCAGTAGATATATAATAGAGCGTTACGTCCGAAAGTCATTCCTGACACGGCTCTTTAAAAACAAAAGGAGAAGATTATGAAAACAGAACCGATTCATCGTACCAGTATGTGGAAATTTAAGTTAAGTGCTGCCACCATGACTTTGATTCCCGCTGCCGTGGGGATTAACTATGTTGCCAAAGCCTTGGCGGAGGGGTTAAAGTTGCCCGTTTGGCTGGGGTCTTTGGGAACCTTTCTTGCCAGCATGTTGGCTGGGCCGGTTGCCGGTGCCATCAGTGGTTTCATCAACAACGTGATTTATGGGCTGACCTTATCGCCAATTTCAACCGTGTATGCGATTACCAGTATCGGAATTGGGATTGCTGTCGGAGTTTTGCACGCCAATGGGTGGTTCTCGTCAGCACGACGAGTATTTGTTTCTGCTATTATTATTGCCTTCGTTTCAGCTGTCATTTCAACGCCGCTCAACGTCATCTTTTGGGGTGGTCAGACCGGTATCGCTTGGGGTGACTCATTGTTTGCGGTAATGGTCGCCAATCATGCACCAGTGTGGCTGGCCTCATTTACCGATGAGTTTGTCTTGGATATTTTGGATAAAGTCTGCGTGGCCTACCTGGCATTCTTCATCTATCGTCAGCTGCCGAAGCGGATGGTGCACTTCTTTAGCGATGATAAATGATGACTGATAAAACATTGATTTCTGGAGCGCCACGGGTCAAGCTCAAGTGGTACCAGGTGATCGATCCGATTACTAAGCTCTTGTTCATCTTGGACATGACGTTGTTGAGCTTTGCCAGTATGAATTTATTGCTTCAGGCCGGATTAATTCTTGTCGCAACGCTGCTATTGTTATTTTCCAAATTGAGTTCTACCACCTTTAAGGCGCTGGGATTCAGCCTGTTTCTGATTTGCACCATGCTGATCATCCAAGGGTTATTTTACAGTCGGAATCAAACTGTGCTGTTTTCTGTGCTTGGGGTGTCGTTCTACAAAGAAGGCCTGATTTACGCCACCACTCTGGGTTGTCGAGTATTGGTGATTATTTTGACCAGTGGCTTTTTTATGGTGACCACAAGTATTTCAGAAAACGCGACCTATTTGGAACTGTCCGGATTGTCTTATAAAACCGTCTACGTTCTGATGTCGGTGTGTTATATTTTGCCGGAAATGATGCGCAATATGCGGAAAATCCAGCAGGCACAAAAAGTTCGCGGAACCAATCCGCAAAAAACGTTGATTCAGAAATTAAAGTCAGTCCTGCCGGTTCTAATTCCATTGGTGATTAAGACCTTGGATCAATCGATGACGCGGTCGATTTCTCTCCAACTGAGAGGTTTTGATAATCTCAACCGGACTGTCAGAACCTCCCAGCGCGTGTATCGCCTGTCGCGGACGCTGCACATTGTTCTGACTGGATTGGCAATTTTATTGATTGGGTGGAAGATATGGACGAAGATAAACGGATTGTAATTGAAAATTTGACCACCCGTTATCCGGGTACTGAGCAACCACAACTGCGTCAGATTAACGCGGAGGTTCATACCGGCCAGGTGGTTGGGATTATCGGGAATAGCCACTCCGGCAAATCGACTTTGTGCCGTGTGCTGGCAGGGGTCATTCCCAAAATTGTGTCTGCTGAGATTGAGGGCGACTGGCACATGTTTGGCCAGCGAGTGTCCGACAATTGGCCCGCTTATAATGCCATGAATGGAGTTGTACTGCAAAATCCAGCTGGCCAACTAAGCGGGTTGGCAGACACGGTTGCCGATGAAATCGCCTTTGACTTGATTAATCAGGGAATGGCTGAAGGACTGATTCAAAAACGGGTTGAAGAAGTTGCCACGCAAATGGGGCTGATTGAACAGCTGAATTTGCGTCCCGAGAGCCTTTCCGGTGGTCAGATCCAGCGGTTGGCAATTGCCACGGCGATTGTGGCTAATCCGGCTGTTTTGATTATGGATGATCCGACCAGTGAGATGGATCCCCTTGGCCGCCGGCAATTTTTCCAATGGCTGGCCCAAGTCAAAGAGACGACTGTCTTCATTGTCACTAGTGAAATTGACGATTTGTGCGAAGTCGCCGACGTTGTGTGGGTGCTGCACGAGGGTCAAATGGTAGCCCAGGGCAGGCCGGGTGAGGTGTTTAATCATTTGGCAGCTGACTGGCAGATTCCAGCCCCGACAATCCAGCAACTTGCTCAAAAAATGGATTGGCACTTGGCTGATGGCCGGTATCCGGTGAATTACGCTGATCTGAAGGAGGTTCGTTATGTCCACAATTGAACTGAGCCACCTGACGTTCACTTATCCGGAACGGTCCTTTAGCTTGGATGTTGAAGACAAACACTTCGCCGATCCGATGGTGGCGATTGTCGGCCAAAATGGTGCCGGCAAATCAACGCTCTTCAAATTGTTGACGGGCTTGCTGACACCACAAACCGGTGTGATTAAGATCGATGGAGAAAATTTTAATGATCTTAAACCAGTCGAAAAGTTACTGAAGGTTGGGATTACTTTTCAGAATCCTGACGATCAGCTTTTCAACCCGACCGTTCAACGAGAGGTGGAGTGGAATGTCGCGCAGGTCATGGATGACCACGACACGATTACGAGGCGGGCTTTAGCGGCTCTAAAAAGAGTTGGCTTGGATGATAAAACAGCTGAAAGTCCATATGACCTGTCATTGTCGGAACGCAAGCTGTTGAGCGTTGCCACAGTTTTGGCAGTGGATCCGGCGATTTATTTATTTGATGAGCCGATGATGTCGCTTGATTGGGAAAGCCGGCGCAAGTTGACCGCAATTTTCCATCAGTTGGCTGATTCGGGCCACCAAGTTGTGACCATTACCCATGACATGGATTGGGTCGCCGCCGAGTTTGAGTCGGTGTATGTTATGGAACACGGGAAGTTTGGCTTCGCCGGCAGTCCACGGGAATTGTTCAGCAATCACGAACTTGTCCAGCGAGTGGGATTACTACCACCGCGGATTATGGACATAGCGGAGTCGCTGGGTGATTCACAGACATATTTATCGGTTAATGATTATTGCCGGAAAAATCGAGATGTATAGAAAAAGTCACCTCTGCGGGTTTTCTAGGTTGAAGGATTAACTTCAGCTTCTGGCAAGAACTCACATGGGTGACTTTTGTGTTTAATAACGTTTCATGATCATCGGGTGCTTCCTCAGATCACTCGGTTTGATTTTACTTTGTTTCATGGTCATAATCATATACCATTTCTTTTGGATTTTTTGTTTGACTAATACAAAATAGGTCTTCATAGGTCTTCGCATTTTTAGCGCCCATTAGGATCATCAGTATAATTTTCTGAATTAGGAGACTGTCCCATCACTATTCGAACTTCGCCTCCCAACTTACGCTGTTCCCATTCATCCGTGAATCCTTTAAATCGCAATTCTGGAACTTTCTTTTTAACTGAATCATCTATTTTCGCCATAGTCCCCACCATTTTATTGGTTTTTCTTGTTCTTCTATCCTTTTTTGATCTTTGATTTGTTCCTGCAAATTTTCCAACTTCTCTTTAAGAGCGTTCACTTCATCTTTATATTGATTGTCTAAGTGTTTGAATTCTGTTTCCTGTGAGGGCATTTTGAGGGCTTTTAAGTTATCATTTTCCGCCTTGTATTCTTCTAGCAACTTTTTATCTTGCAAGGCTAATCGTTGTTACTGGTCTAACAAATTAGTTAGTTTTTCTATTTGTTGGTCTTTGCTACTTATTTGTTGGTCTTTGGTATTTGATTTGCTACTACTTTCTACTTTACCTAAAATTATTTTTTCTGCTTTAGAATTTATTAGATTAGACCCATTGGAACTTTTAAGCTGTAATTCTTTTGGTAACCTTTGGTAGTGATATTGAATATTTTGTTTTGTAACACTCAACTCATCCGCCAGCTCTTTGATCGTTTTTAAGTCTTCACTCATGGTTTAAGTCCTGCCTTTTAACCGTTGGTAGATATTGTTCAATGGCTGTTTTGAGGTAGCGTGCGATATTATGCTTAGAATATTCTTCACGTCTGCTGGCAACATAAGACAAGTGGTCTTTGACACTATTTAGCCCTCTTAATTCTTTCAGTTCGTCATAGAGGGGGTAAACATGGACTTGCAATCCTGCCATGATTTTTGTATCTTGCATTTCAAACGGACTTAGCAACATATTTTCTAGCAATAGCGTGGTGTACTTGCTTTTCATTGCTTCAATAGCTAGCTTATCTTCGGTTTCTGCTTTGCGTGCTTTATCTTCTTGATAGGCGGTATCTTCTAACTTATAGCTGTTATCGTCTGCTCGACGTTTCTTTCGTAACCAGATATCCAATGTTAAACCGTCCGCATCAATCGCTCGATAGAGATAATGCCAACGCCCCTTAATTTTGATATAGGTTTCATCCATTTTCCACGAATAGAAGGACTGTTTATTTTTCTTTTTCCAGAGATGATAGAGGATTTTACTGTATTCTTGAACCCACCGATAAATCGTAGTGTGACAAACATTTATTCCACGGTCATAAAGCAATTCCTGAACTTCAGATAGCTCAGATTGTAACGTAGGTAATAACCAACAGCGACAATGATGACGTCTTGTTGGAATTGTTTGCCTTTAAAATGATTCATCTCTCAAGCCTTACTAACCTTTTTTCTGCTCTTTGAGAAGCTGAAGGTCGTGCTAGTAACTACCTATTTGGTTTGATTAATTCCATCATTTATCTGGTGCTTGCCCTTCAAAAAGGCTTCTATGGTGAGGTTTTAACAACTCTCTATTTTACAATTATGCAGCCAATTGGTCTCTTGGTTTGGATTTATCAAGCCCAGTTTAAGAAAGAACAACAAGAGTTTGTCGCGCGTAAGCTGGACGGTAAAGGTTGGACCAAGTATCTTTCCATTAGTGTTCTTTGGTGGTTGGTATTTGGATTCATTTATCAGTCTATCGGAGCCAATCGTCCTTATCGTGATTCTATCACCGATGCGACTAATGGGGTTGGGCAAATTCTCATGACAGCTGTTTACCGTGAACAATGGATATTCTGGGCAGCTACCAATGTCTTTTCTATCTATCTCTGGTGGGGAGAAAGCCTGCAAATTCAAGGGAAATACCTGATTTACCTGATCAATAGTCTAGTTGGGTGGTATCAGTGGAGCAAGGCAGCAAAAAGCGCTTAAAAAAGTAAAAAAGGATCAGATGATCCTTTTTTTGTGTTAGAGCAAAATGAATAATACCGTAATGACAATAGCACTCGTTATACGAATAATGTGGTGCGATATATGTTGATTTTCTTGCTGTCGCCCGTTCCAGTAGGCACCATAGCAGACGATACTCGAACCCACAATCCATAGTAGAATGGTTGCCAGTGGGACGAAGTAAAAGATAGCTAGAGCCAGAGAAGTGATGCAACTGCCGACCAAGATGCACGTGTTTCCCAGACTGTAGTTCTTTTGTTTCATGGCTGAAGAAGCACCAGCAAGGTGAAGTAATGAGAATGCGAGAGCTAGTACGATTGTTAGTATTCCTAGAATCATCGAAGTTAACATAGTTGGTTCCTTTCTGAGTTACAGGCTTAGTTATCAAGTGGAGTTGTAGAGGTCATCTCCATTACATCAAGGTAAAATCTCACCACTTGGTCTTCTGTATAAGATTTTCCTTTTTTTAGCCACCAAGTTAGAGTCTCGATAAAGTTCGTCACAACAAAATGCTGGAGGTAGGAGGCCGGAATGTTTGGATAGGCCTCTTGCAAGTCATCCGCCACCATGGGATAGACGTGGTGTTCGAGTTCCTTGTGTAGTTGGCGGAGGAAGTAGTCGTTTTTGGAAAAAAGGAGACTGGTGACACGGTCCTGGTTTTTCTGAAAATGTAAAAAGATATGAGCGAGGTAGTCCTCGGTAGTAAAGTGTTCTTCCCTTTCAAAGAGATGATGAAAGAGGTAGCGACAGAGCTCATCTAAAAGGAGTTCCTTACTTTCATAATGACAGTAAAAAGTAGAACGTCCAACATCTGCTAGGTCAATGATATCCTGAACAGTAGTGTCATCATAGCCTTTGTCGTTTAAAAGTTGTAAAAAAGCTTGATAGATGGCTTTTTTAGTCTTGTTGACTCGACGGTCTCTTTTTAGCATATAGACACTTGAGACAAACTGTTCAGAACTGAACATGGCTGACAGTTTGCTTCTATCCTTTCTTTGGATTTTATTAGATAATACAAATGAAAGAAGTATGTATATACCCATTATACCAAAGGAGGGAGAGAAATGAGTTCTAAAACATCTATCTGGTTAGCTTTTTTCTTAAATTTAAGCTATGCGATTGTTGAGTTTATCGCAGGAGGAATCTTTGGTTCGAGTGCAGTTCTTGCTGATTCTGTTCATGACCTGGGGGATGCTATAGCCATTGGCATCTCAGCCCTCCTAGAAACAATCTCCAATCGTGAAGAAGATAGGCAGTACACCTTGGGTTACAAGCGTTTCAGTCTTTTAGGGGCTATGCTAACTGCTGTGATTCTTATGATAGGGTCTGTCCTAGTGATTTTGGAAAATATCACAAAGATAGTTCACCCGCAACCCGTTAATGAGGAAGGGATCCTCTGGCTGGGAATCATTGCAGTGGCCATTAATCTGCTAGCTAGTCTAGTAGTCCGTAAAGGAAAGACAAAGAACGAGTCAATTCTGAGCCTGCATTTTTTGGAAGATACTCTCGGTTGGTTGGCTGTCATTCTAATGGCGATTATCCTTCGATTTACAGATTTGTATATCCTTGATCCGCTCTTATCGCTTGTCATTTCCATCTTCATTCTAACAAAAGCCATTCCTCGCTTTTGGAGCGCACTCAAGATTTTCTTAGATGCTGTGCCAGAAGGGGTAGAGACCAGCGATTTGGAGAAAGATTTGGAAGCTTTGACCAATGTCAAAAGTGTTAATCAACTTAGCATTTGGTCCATGGACGGTCTAGAGAACAATGCCCTTGTCCACATTTGTATCGAGGACTGGGAGCAGATGATGGAAACTAAAGAAGCAGTGCGTCAATTTTTAGAAGAAAGAGGCGTGCAGAATATTACTATTGAAGTAGATAGCAGTCAAAGTAATCATGCGCAACATAGGCGGAGGGGAACAGCCTTGGAGCAGCACCATGGGCATCATCACTAGAAAAAACGACTTCAATAAGAGGTCGTTTTGATATCTTATTCATTCCTTGTACTTTCCCTCAGAGTCAGTCTGGTTCCCAGCATGGTTAGGCTGGGAATTTTGCGACCGTGGAGAACTTCCTTGTTAAGAATATCCATACCTGCTCGACCCATTTCTTCGGTATAGACGGTAATGCTAGAAAGGGGAGGATAGACCTGCTTGGTCAGGCTGGTGTCGTTAAAAGAAATGAGGCTGACGCGGTCTGGCAGGCAGATTCCAGCTTCTTGGAGGGCACGGAGGGCACCGATAGCTAAACTATCGCTAGCTGCAAAAAATGCTGGTGGCAGTTGGTCTCCCAAACTCTGAATAGCCTCCTTCATCAAGTCATAGCCAGACTGGGCGGTAAAGCTTCCCTGAAAGACCAGTTCTTCATGGTAGATTCCTTTTGCTTGGGTAATGTCTTTGAAATTTTCTAGCCGCTTATCCTGGATAATTTCTTCCTGGTCGGTTGTTTTCTCAAGACCTGTGAGAATTCCGATACGGTTCATCCCTTGGCTGAGGAAATGGTCTACAACTTGTTTCACAGCAGTGTAGAAGTCAGTGATAATACAGGTGTGACCTAATGAGAGGGTATCGCTGTCTATAAAGACTAGGGGTTTTTGGTATTCTTCAAAGGCAGAAATCTGTGCTCGACTGAACTTTCCAATACAGAGAATACCGATTACTTCCTCGCTCAGTGTAAAAGGATGGTCGTTAAAATAGCGCAAGATATCGTAGTCCAACTCTTGGGCTCTTTTTTCAATACCGAGACGAATCTGGTAGTAGTAGAGGTCGTCCAGTTCCCCCTGCTCGCTGACCCATTGGATAATGGCAATCTTCTGCTTGGGTTTGTGGGAATCGCCTGTCTTGAGGTGCTTGGTATAGCCTAGCTCTTCAGCGACAGTTAAAATACGGTGTCTGGTTTCTTCGGTGACAGATAGGCTCTGGTCGCGATTGAGGACGCGAGATACGGTTGCGATAGAGACAGAGGCTAGCTGTGCAATGTCTTTTAAGGTAGCCATAAATCCTCCTTCTTTTAGGTTAGTATATCATATTTTTCTTCTTTTTACCGATTGTTTAGTAAAACTTTAGTAAAAAGGATTGACCTTGGGAAATCCCTTGGATACAATAGAAGAAAACGATTACACGTTAAGGTGGCTTAACGGACAGTAAAAGGAGAAATCATATGACACAACATCTTACTGCTGAAGCTCTTCGTAAAGACTTTCTTGCTGTGTTTGGTCAAGAAGCAGACCAAACTTTCTTTTCACCAGGCCGTATCAATTTGATTGGTGAACACACGGACTATAATGGCGGGCACGTTTTTCCTGCTGCGATTTCCTTGGGAACTTATGGGGCGGCTCGTAAGCGTGACGACCAAGTCTTGCGTTTCTACTCAGCCAACTTTGAGGACAAGGGCATCATCGAAGTTCCTCTTGCTGACCTCAAGTTTGAAAAAGAGCACAGCTGGACCAACTATCCAAAAGGGGTTCTTCATTTCTTGCAAGAAGCTGGGCATGTCATTGACAACGGTTTTGATTTTTATGTCTTTGGGAATATCCCAAATGGTGCTGGCTTGTCTTCATCAGCATCCTTGGAACTCTTGACAGGGGTCGTGGCAGAGCATCTCTTTGATTTAAAACTAGACCGTTTGGATTTGGTTAAAATCGGAAAACAAACAGAAAATAACTTTATCGGAGTCAACTCTGGTATCATGGACCAGTTTGCTATCGGTATGGGGGCTGACCAACGTGCTATTTACCTAGATACCAACACCTTGGAGTATGACTTGGTGCCACTTGATTTGAAGGACAATGTTGTTGTTATTATGAATACCAATAAACGCCGTGAACTGGCGGACTCTAAATACAATGAACGCCGTGCTGAATGTGAAAAAGCAGTGGAAGAATTGCAAGTTGCCTTGGATATTCAGACCTTGGGTGAATTGGATGAGTGGGCCTTTGACCAATACAGCTACCTGATTAAAGACGAAAATCGTTTGAAACGTGCACGCCATGCTGTGCTTGAAAACCAACGTACTCTTAAAGCTCAAACAGCTCTTCAAGCAGGTGATTTGGAAACATTTGGTCGCTTGATGAATGCTTCTCACGTCTCTCTAGAACATGACTATGAAGTAACTGGCTTGGAATTGGATACCCTTGTTCACACAGCTTGGGATCAAGAAGGTGTTCTCGGTGCTCGTATGACAGGGGCAGGTTTTGGTGGCTGTGCCATTGCCTTGGTTCAAAAAGACGCTGTTGAGACCTTTAAGGAAGCTGTAGGCAAGCACTACGAGGAAGTCGTTGGATACGCTCCAAGTTTCTATATCGCTGAAGTTGCAGGTGGCACTCGCGTCCTTGACTAGTTAAAAGGAGGCTCTATCGTGACCTTAGTAGATAAATTTGTAACACACGTTATTGCTGAAAGTTCATTTGAGGAAATGGATCGAATCTACCTGACCAATCGTGTTTTGGCACGAGTAGGCGAAGGTGGTTTGGAAGTTGAGACCAATCTGGATAAAGTGATTGACCTCAAAGACCAGTTGGTTGAGGAAGCGGTTCGATTAGAGACGATTGAGGATAGTCAGACTGCGCGTGAAATCCTTGGTGCTGAACTAATGGACTTAGTAACGCCTTGTCCAAGTCAGGTCAATCGTGACTTCTGGGCAACCTATGCCCAATCTCCCGAACAGGCAATTGCGGACTTCTACCAACTTAGCCAGAAAAATGACTACATCAAACTCAAGGCCATTGCAAAAAATATTGCTTATCGTGTTCCATCTGACTACGGAGAACTTGAGATCACCATCAACCTCTCTAAGCCTGAAAAGGATCCGAAAGAGATTGCGGCAGCCAAGTTGGTGCAAGCTAGCAATTATCCCCAGTGTCAGCTTTGTATAGAGAACGAAGGCTATCATGGTCGGGTCAACCATCCAGCTCGTAGCAACCACCGTATTATCCGTTTTGAAATGGCTGGTCAGGAGTGGGGTTTCCAGTATTCGCCCTATGCTTATTTTAATGAGCACTGTATTTTCTTAGATGGGAAGCATCGTCCCATGGCGATTAGTCGTCATAGCTTTGAGCGCCTTCTGGCTATCGTAGAGCAGTTTCCAGGCTATTTTGCGGGTTCAAATGCCGACCTGCCGATTGTGGGAGGTTCTATTCTCACTCATGATCACTATCAAGGAGGCCGTCACGTATTTCCTATGGAATTGGCTCCCTTGCAAAAGACTTTTCGATTTGCTGGATTTGAGCAGGTCAAGGCTGGGATTGTCAAGTGGCCTATGTCAGTGCTACGTTTGACTTCGGATTTCAAAGAGGATTTGATCAACTTGGCGAACAAGATTTTACAGGAATGGCGACAATATTCAGACCCTGCAATGCAAATTTTGGCAGAGACAGACGGGACACCGCATCACACCATTACACCCATTGCTCGTAAACGCGACGATCAGTTTGAGTTGGACTTGGTATTGCGAGACAATCAGACATCGCCAGAGCATCCTGATGGCATCTATCATCCCCACAAGGATGTTCAACATATCAAGAAGGAAAATATCGGCTTGATTGAGGTCATGGGCTTGGCTATCTTGCCACCTCGTTTGAAAGCAGAAGTGGAGCAAGTCGCCAGCTATCTTGTAGGAGATGGTGAAGCAGTTGCAGACTATCATCAGGAATGGGCAGACCAGCTCAAAGCCCAACATCCAGATCTAGCAGATAAAGAAAAAGCCCTTGAAATCGTCAAGGACTCTGTGGGTGCTATCTTTGCGCGTGTTTTGGAGGACGCAGGGGTTTACAAGCAGACAGAACAAGGACAAGCAGCCTTTATGCGCTTTGTAGAACAGGTTGGAATTTTGCCAGACTAGGAGCTTTCTCCTTGCACAGTCCTATAAAAAGTAGTATCATAGTGTCGTTTGAAATATCAGGAGGAAACGATGAAAGATTTGCATTTTGACGCTATATCTGCCTTTGAAAATTACGAAATAGAAAAAATGAGAGATGGTCATGTTGTGGTGACGACAAAAGTAGTGGACTCGTCGCTCAACTACTATGGCAATGCCCATGGTGGCTATCTCTTTACCCTTTGTGACCAGATTAGTGGTTTGGTGGTTATCTCGCTGGGGCTTGATGGAGTGACGCTCCAGTCCTCTATCAACTACCTAAAGGCAGGAAAACTTGACGATGTACTGACCATTAAAGGAGAATGTGTCCATCATGGACGCACAACCTGTGTCGTGGATGTCGATATCACCAATCAAGAAGACAGAAATGTCTGCAAAGCCACCTTTACCATGTTTGTCACAGGTCAGCGGTCAGAAGAAAGACAGGTAAGGATATAAAGAAACAAAAAAGAGGCTCACACCTCTTTTTCTTATTTCTTTTTCCGGTTTAATACTGCATTGAGGGCAATGGCGAGTAGGCTGGCTACGACGATTCCGTTTGAGAAGAACATTTGGAAGGCTGTCGGCATGCTGACAAAGAGATTACTATTGTTTAGTCCGACACCTGCAGCGATTGAAACAGCTGCGATAAGGAAGTTGTGTTCATTGTTAGCAAAGTCAACGCGAGCGAGGATTTGCATCCCTTGAAGGGAAACAAAACCAAACATCACCAGCATGGCCCCTCCAAGAACAGGGCTCGGAATGATTTGAGCAAGGGCACCAAACTTAGGAAGGAGTCCAAGGAGGACTAGGAAACCAGCAGCGTAGTAGATTGGAAGGCGGGTCTTGATACCTGACAATTTGACCAAGCCAACGTTTTGTGAAAATCCTGTGTAAGGGAAGGTGTTAAAGATTCCTCCGAGAAGTACGGCCAGACCTTCTGCACGGTAACCGTTGCGAAGGCGCGTGCTGTCGATTGGGTCTTTTGTGATATCAGACAAGGCTAGGTAAACACCCGTTGACTCAACCATAGACACCGTTGCAATGATACACATCATGACGATAGAGGAGATTTCAAAGGTTGGCACCCCAAAGTAGAGGGGAGTAGGAACATGGACAAGTGGTGCTGCCGCAACAGGGGAGAAATCAACCAAACCCATAGTAGCAGCAATGGCGGTTCCGACAACCAGACCAATCAAAATGGAGATAGACTTGATAAATCCTTTGGTAAAGATGTTGATCAAGAGGATGATCAGAACAGTGATTGCAGCAAGCAAGAGACTTTGACCAGTTGGCTCTGGAACGTTATTTCCCATATTTCCAATAGCGACAGGAATCAGGGTCAATCCAATCGTGGTAATGACAGAGCCCGTTACGATAGATGGGAAGAGATTGGCCACTTTTGAGAAGATGCCTGAAATCAGAACCACATAAATCCCTGAAACGATAAGGGCACCAAACATAGCACCGCTACCGTGGCTTTGCCCAATCATAATCAAAGGAGCGACGGATTGGAAGGCTACTCCGAGAACGACTGGTAGTCCAATTCCAAAGTATTTGTTGAGTTGGAGTTGGAGGAAGGTGGCCACCCCACACATGAAGATATCTGTGGAGATTAGGTAGGTCAATTGCTCAGCTGAATAGCCAAGAGCTGTCGCAATCATAATAGGAACTAGGATAGAGCCTGAGTACATTGCGAGAAGGTGCTGAAGCCCTAGAACCGCAGCTTGCGAGTGTTTTTCTTGTTGATGCATTAGAGATCTGCCTCCTTAAATACGACCTGACCGTTTTCAAAACGTTCCAAACGAGCGAGTGATAGAACTGGATAGCCAGCTTTCTCAAGCAAATCACGACCATCCTGGAAGGATTTTTCAATCACGATACCAATCGCTTCAACTTTAGCTCCGGCCTGTTCGATGATTTGGATCAAGCCTTTGGCAGCTTGTCCATTTGCTAGGAAATCATCGATAATCAAGACCTTGTCCTCAGGTGAGAGGAATTTTCCAGCGATGGAGACCGTGCTCGTCACCTGCTTAGTAAAGGAGTAAACCTCAGCAGTTAAGATGCCTTCGTTCATAGTGATGTTTTTAGCTTTCTTTGCGAAAATCATGGGAACGTCTAAGGCTTCAGCTGTAAAAACAGCTGGGGCGATCCCTGAAGCTTCAATCGTTACAACCTTGGTAATGCCAGCAGATGCGAATTTTTCCGCAAAAACCTTACCAATCTCCCGCATCAAACGATAGTCAACTTGGTGGGTTAAAAAGGAATCTACCTTGAGGATGTTGTCACCCAAGATATGCCCATCCTGAAGGATGCGCTCTTCTAATAATTTCATAAGACCTCCTAAAGTCTAAACTCTTTTGTGTTTTTCTATCACCTTTATCATCTCAAAAAGGGCTAGAAAAAAGGACCTACTTAACAGATAAGCAAGCCCTCAAAATAGGTATGTTTAAAAACATACCCTCAACAGACTTACTCATTGTTAGGTGTTCCGGCACCTTGTAGAAACGTCGTGCCAATTCACGACATAAACAAGTAAAATGGTACTATTATCAAACACAATAGCGTTAATGTCATTATTTTACACTAAATAGCTTTAGAAATCAAATGTTTTGTTAGTGTTTTAATGAAAAAACGAACAAATTGAAGAAAAAAGAGCAAAAGCTCAATTGTAAGCTAACATTCATACTCAATGAAAATCAAAGAGCAAACTAGGAAGCTAACCGCAGGTTGCTCAAAACACTGTTTTGAGGTTGCAGATGGAAGCTGACGTGGTTTGAAGAGATTTTCGAAGAGTATTAGAAGAATTTTTCATCATAAAAGGCGTATTATCAGGATTTTTCAAGACCTGACAATATGCCTTTTTCTGATTTGAAAGATTTTTCCAGTCTCTATTTTTCTACTCGCTGAATCTTAAAAAATAGCCATCTGGATCTAAAACTGCAAATTCATGAGGGTAAATAAAGCTATTTTCCACTCGAAATTCTCTTTTGGTCAGCGGACGATGGATAGGATAGTCAGCTTCCAGCAGTTTTTGGTGGAGCTGAGGGACATCTTCAATGCCAAAGGAAATATTGACACCGCGCCCGAAAGGATAGGTTAGTTGGGCTAATTCTTCTGTGCTGCCTTCTTCTAGCATAAGTTGGCAGTCTTCAAGCGAGAGGAAGAGAAATTTCTCCTCTGGACGCTCGTATTCGACAGAAAATCCCAGCAAGTCGCAGTAGAAGTGGCGTGACTTTTCGAGGTCAGATACTACAAATTCAGGAATGACAGCTTGATAGTCCATTAGCTTTCTCCTTAGAGCTCAATCTCCATGACAATGGGTGTGTGGTCTTGACGAGCTCCTGAGTCAATCATGTCAGACTTGGTCACCTTGTCAGCGATGCGGTTGCTGGTGAGCCAGTAGTCGATTCTCCAGCCTGTATTGTTGATTTTAGAAGTCTTGCTGCGTTGCGCCCACCAGGTATAACGCTCGGGGACATCGCCGTGAATATGGCGGAAGGTGTCGGTAAATCCAGTTGCCAAAAGGTTGGTAAAACCAGCACGTTCCTCGTCTGTAAATCCAGGTGAACGGCGGTTGCTAGCAGGGTTTGCAAGGTCGATTTCCTTGTGGGCTACGTTGTAGTCACCCGTCGCAAGGACTGGTTTTTCTTTGTCTAACTCAGCTAGATACTCAGCATATTTGACGTCCCAGACTTGACGCTCTTCCAAGCGTTTGAGACCGTCGCCAGCGTTTGGTGTGTATACTTGCGTTACGAAAAATTCATCAAATTCTAGGGTGATGATGCGGCCTTCCAAGTCCATGGTAGAAGGGGCACCGATTTCTGGGAAGCTAATTGCTGGTGTGAGTTCTTTCTTATAGAGGAACATAGTTCCAGCGTAGCCTTTGCGAGCAGGTTCTTGAGAGGAACGCCAAGTGTTTTCATAACCTGGGAAGAGTTCTTCTAAAATTTCCAAGTGTTTCTTTGTAGGCCCTTTTGCAGAAAGCTTGGTTTCCTGGATAGCGATAATATCAGCATTTTCAGCTACCAAGGTTTGTAGGACTTCTTGGGACAATTTTGCACGAGCTGAGTCGCTCGTTAGGGCAGCATTGAGGGAATCAATATTCCATGATATGAGTTTCATAAACTTACCTTTTTCATTCAGATTACAGACTATATTATACCAAAAAAAGGCGTATTTCCCCAACGTATGGTTTGAAAAATCACCCTCTTTCGTTTATAATTAAGAATGATTTTATGAAAGGGAGTGAAAACACATGAAATTCTATTCTTATGACTATGTCCTCAGCCAAATTGGTCAGCAAAATGGCATCATGATTGGTTTAGGGATTGTCCTATTAGCTGTGACAGGATTTTTAGCTTTCAAGGCTTATCATGATAAAAAGGGGACCAAATTTCGTGAGTTGGTCATGATTTCAGCTTTGACCTTATTAGCTCTCCTTTTGGTCAGCATCACGACTTACCAAAACAATCAAGTTTCTAATAATAAATTTCAAGCTTCACTTCATTTCATCGAGCTTGTTTCCAAAGAATTGGGAGTAGACAAGTCAGAGGTTTATGTCAATACTTCTGCCGACACTGATGGCGCACTTATCAAGGTCGGAGATCGCTATTACCGTGCCTTGAACGGAAGTGAGCCAGACAAGTACCTGCTAGAGAAAGTCGAATTGTATAAAACAGATGCGATTGAACTGGTGGAGGTGAACAAATGACACTCAATTATATCGAAATTTTAATCAAACTAGCCTTGGGTCTCTTTTCTCTTGTTTTTGTAATTAATGTGACAGGAAAGGGCAACCTAGCGCCTAACTCAGCAATAGATCAAATTCAGAACTATGTACTCGGGGGGATCATCGGTGGGGTGATTTACAATAGTGCCATCAGTATCCTTCAGTATGCAGTTATCCTGATTATGTGGACCATTCTGGTCTTGACTCTCAAATGGCTGAACAATAATGTTCACTTTGTGAAACGTTTGATTGATGGGAAGCCAACCCTGCTCATCAAAAATGGGAAGATTGATCCAGAAGCCTGCCGTTCGGTTGGTTTATCAGCAGCGGACGTAGCTCTTAAGCTACGTAGTCAGGGAATTTTCCAAATGAAACAGGTCAAACGCGCTATGCAGGAGCAGAACGGTCAACTTATCGTAGTCCAAATGGGAGATGAGAATCCCAAGTATCCTGTTGTCACAGACGGTGTGATCCAAGTCGAAATTTTGGAGACCATTGGTCGGAGCGAAGAATGGCTACTTGATAACCTCAGCAAACAAGGGTATGACAATGTTGCCAATATCTTTATCGCTGAGTATGACAAGGGTGCCGTCACAGTCGTAACTTATGAATAAGAAAAACCTGGGGTCTTGTACTCTTCAAAAATCAAATTCAAACTGCGTCAACGTCGCCTTGCCGTATGTAGGTTACTGACTTCGTCAGTTCTATCTACAACCTCAAAGCAGTGCTTTGAGCAACATGCGGCTAGTTTCCTAGTTTGCTCTTTGATTTTCATTGAGTCTTGGCCTCAGGTTTCCATTTGCAATCAGAAAGGGATTTTATGTCCATTATTCAAAAACTCTGGTGGTTTTTCAAGTTAGAAAAACGCCGTTATCTAGTCGGGATTGTGGCCTTGGTCTTGGTTTCCGTCCTCAATCTCATTCCCCCCATGGTCATGGGACGGGTGATTGATGCTATCACTGGGGGACAATTAACCCAGCAGGACCTCCTTCTTAATCTATTTTATCTGCTGCTGGCAGCCTTTGGGATGTACTATCTGCGCTATGTTTGGCGCATGTATATCCTTGGAACTTCCTACCGTCTAGGGCAGATTATGCGGTCTCGCTTGTTTGAGCATTTTACTAAGATGTCGCCAGCCTTTTATCAGACCTATCGGACGGGAGACCTGATGGCACACGCCACCAACGATATCAATGCCTTAACTCGTCTCGCAGGTGGCGGAGTCATGTCTGCGGTGGATGCCTCTATCACGGCACTGGTGACTTTGTTGACCATGCTCTTTAGCATTTCTTGGCAGATGACACTAGTTGCTATTCTTCCCCTGCCTTTTATGGCTTATGCGACCAGTCGTCTAGGGAGAAAGACTCATAAGGCTTTCGGAGAATCTCAAGCTGCCTTTTCTGAACTCAATAACAAGGTGCAGGAGTCTGTATCAGGTATCAAAGTGACCAAGTCTTTCGGTTATCAGGCGGATGAGCTGGAGTCCTTTCAGGAAGTCAATGAATTGACCTTCCAAAAGAACCTGCAAACCATGAAATACGATAGTCTCTTCGATCCCATGGTTCTCTTGTTTGTTGGTTCATCCTATGTCTTAACCCTTTTGGTCGGTTCCTTGATGGTTCAGGAGGGGCAAATAACAGTTGGAAATCTGGTCACCTTTATTAGCTACTTGGATATGCTGGTCTGGCCTCTTATGGCTATCGGTTTCCTCTTTAATATCACTCAGCGAGGAAAGGTTTCTTACCAGCGAATTGAGGAACTCTTGTCTCAGGAATCACCTGTAAAAGACCCTGAATTTCCTCTGGACAGTATTGAAAACGGGCGCTTGGAGTACGCCATTGACAGCTTTGCCTTTGAAAATGAGGAAACACTGACGGATATTCACTTTAGCTTAGAAAAAGGGCAAACTCTTGGCTTGGTCGGACAGACAGGTTCTGGGAAAACGTCTTTGATCAAACTCCTCTTGCGTGAATACGATGTGGATAAGGGAGCTATTTACCTAAACGGTCATGATATTCGTGACTATCGTCTGACAGACCTTCGTAGCCTTATGGGCTATGTCCCTCAGGACCAGTTCCTCTTTGCGACTTCGATTTTAGACAATGTCCGCTTTGGCAATCCTAATTTGCCCCTTTCAACGGTTGAGGAAGCGACCAAGCTAGCCCAAGTTTACCAAGACATTGTAGCCATGCCTCTGGGATTTGATACGTTGATTGGTGAAAAAGGAGTTAGTCTCTCAGGTGGGCAAAAGCAACGTCTGGCCATGAGTCGGGCAATGATTTTAGACCCTGATATCTTGATTCTAGATGATTCCTTGTCAGCTGTGGATGCTAAGACAGAGTATGCGATTATCGACAATCTCAAGGAGACGCGAAAGGACAAGACAACCATCATCACGGCCCATCGCCTCAGTGCAGTTGTCCATGCAGATCTAATCTTGGTTCTGCAAAATGGCCAAATCATAGAACAGGGTACACACGAAGACTTGCTAGCCCTGAATGGCTGGTATGCCCAAACCTACCAGTCTCAACAGTTGGAAATGAAAGGAGAGGAAGATGCAGAATAAGAAAGAACAATGGGCTGTATTGAAGCGCTTGATGTCTTATCTCAAGCCCTATGGCCTCCTGACCTTTTTAGCCCTGACCTTTCTTCTAGCTACTACGGTCATTAAAAGCGTGATTCCTCTGGTTGCTTCCAGCTTTATCGACCAGTATCTCAGCAATCTCAACCAAGTTGCCGTGAGCGTTTTGCTGGCCTACTATGGTCTTTATCTCCTGCAAACTCTGGTCCAGTATGTTGGAAATCTTCTCTTTGCGCGGGTGTCCTACAGTATTGTTAGGGATATTCGTCGCGATGCCTTTGCCAATATGGAAAAACTGGGCATGTCTTATTTTGACAAGACGCCAGCAGGTTCCATCGTCTCTCGTTTGACCAATGATACCGAGACCATCAGTGATATGTTTTCGGGGATTTTATCCAGCTTTATTTCAGCAGTTTTCATCTTTTTGACAACTCTGTATACCATGTTGGTACTGGATTTTCGTTTGACAGCTTTAGTCTTGCTCTTTCTTCCCTTGATTTTCCTTTTGGTCAATCTCTATCGGAAAAAGTCAGTGAAAATCATCGAAAAAACCAGAAGTCTCTTGTCGGATATCAATAGTAAGCTGGCAGAGAATATCGAGGGAATTAGGATTATCCAGGCCTTTAATCAAGAGAAGCGTCTGCAGGCAGAATTTGATGAGATCAACCAAGAACACTTGGTCTACGCCAACCGTTCTGTAGCCTTGGACGCTCTCTTTTTACGTCCTGCCATGAGTTTACTGAAACTCCTAGGCTATGCCGTTTTGATGGCTTATTTTGGCTACCGTGGGCTTTATCTGGGAATAACAGCAGGAACCATGTATGCCTTTATCCAGTACATCAACCGTCTCTTTGATCCTCTGATTGAGGTGACGCAAAACTTTTCAACCCTTCAAACTTCTATGGTTTCTGCAGGTCGTGTTTTTGCCTTGATTGATGAGAGGACCTATGAGCCTCTTCAAGAAGATGGGCAGGCTAAAATCAAAGAAGGCAATATCCGTTTTGAACATGTGTGTTTCTCATATGACGGCAAACACCAGATTCTGGATGACATTTCCTTTTCTGTTAAGAAGGGTGAAACCATTGCCTTTGTAGGTCATACAGGTTCGGGGAAATCTTCGATTATCAATGTCCTCATGCGTTTTTATGAATTTCAGTCAGGCCGAGTTCTCTTGGATGGTGTGGATATTAGGGACTACAGTCAGGAAGAGCTGAGAAAGAACATCGGTCTGGTCTTGCAGGATCCCTTCCTATATCACGGGACTATCAAGTCCAATATCGCCATGTACCAAGATCTTAGTGATGAAGAGATCCAGGCTGCGGCTACCTTTGTCGATGCAGATCCCTTTATTCAGGAGCTTCCGCAGGGTTATGATGCACCTGTATCTGAGCGTGGCTCAAGCTTTTCTACTGGACAGCGTCAGCTTCTTGCCTTTGCCAGAACAGTTGCTAGTCAGCCTAAAATCCTGATTTTGGATGAAGCGACAGCCAATATTGACTCGGAGACAGAAAGTTTGGTTCAAGATTCCCTAGCTAAGATGAGACAGGGGCGGACAACCATTGCTATCGCCCACCGCCTTTCGACCATCCAGGACGCCAACCGCATTTATGTCTTGGATAAGGGGCGCATCATCGAGAGTGGAACCCATGAGGAACTCTTGGCCTTGGGAGGAACCTATCACAAGATGTATAGCTTGCAGGCAGGGGCCATGTCCTAATACTCGTTGAAAATCTCTTCAAACCACATCAGCTTTATCTGCAACCTCAAAGCTGTACTTTGAGCAGCCTGTCGCTAGCCTCCTAATTTGCGTTTTGATTTTCATTAAGTATAATAAGGAAATTCTTTAAATTACAGATTTCTTGCACCGCCTTTTCCATTTTGTGGTATAATGAAAAATGTTGACAAATAGTATAATAAAAACAAAGGAGAAACAGCATGCTGAAATGGGAAGACTTGCCCGTGGAAATGCAATCAAGCGAGGTTGAGTCTTACTACCAGCTTGTCTCTAAAAGGAAAGGTTCGCTGATTTTCAAGCGTTGTCTGGACTGGGTTCTGGCCTTGGTTTTACTGATTTTGACTTCCCCAATCTTTCTCATCTTGAGCATTTGGATCAAGTTGGATAGCAAGGGACCTGTCATTTACAAGCAAGAGCGCGTGACCCAGTACAATCGTCCATTCAAGATTTGGAAGTTCCGTACCATGGTAACGGATGCGGATAAAAAAGGAAGTCTAGTGACTTCAGCTAACGATAGCCGTATTACCAAAGTGGGAAATTTCATTCGCCGTGTGCGCTTGGACGAACTGCCTCAGCTGGTCAATGTCCTTAAAGGCGAAATGTCCTTTGTCGGTACAAGACCTGAGGTGCCACGCTACACCGAGCAGTATAGTCCTGAAATGATGGCGACCTTGCTCTTGCCAGCCGGAATCACCTCTCCAGCTAGTATCAACTACAAGGATGAGGACACCATCATCAGTCAAATGACGGAGAAAGGTTTGTCAGTTGACCAGGCCTATGTCGAACATGTCCTCCCTGAAAAGATGCGCTATAACCTCGCCTATCTCCGAGAGTTTAGTTTCCTTGGAGACATCAAAATCATGTTTCAAACCGTGTTTGAGGTACTAAAATAAAGTAGTCATGAGAAAATGAGTACAGATAAAAGGAGCAAATCAATGCCAAATTACAATATTCCATTTTCACCACCTGATATTACGGAAGCTGAAATTGCTGAAGTAGCAGATACCCTACGTTCTGGTTGGATCACAACAGGTCCTAAGACAAAAGAACTGGAGCGTCGCTTGTCCCAATACACACAGACGCCTAAGACTGTCTGCCTCAACTCTGCGACAGCCGCTCTTGAGTTGATTTTACGTGTGTTGGAAGTGGGACCTGGTGATGAAGTCATCGTTCCAGCTATGACTTATACAGCTTCATGTAGTGTCATCACTCACGTAGGAGCGACACCTGTCATGGTGGATATCCAAGCAGATACGTTTGAGATGGACTATGACCTTCTTGAGCAAGCCATCACTGAAAAGACTAAGGTGATTATTCCGGTTGAGCTTGCAGGGATTGTTTGCGACTATGACCGTTTGTTCCAAGTCGTGGAGAAGAAACGGGATCTCTTTACAGCTGCTAGCAAGTGGCAAAAGGCCTTTAACCGTATCGTGATTGTCTCAGATAGTGCCCATGCTTTAGGATCTACATACAAAGGGCAACCAGCTGGTTCTATCGCTGACTTTACTTCCTTCTCATTCCATGCCGTTAAGAACTTTACAACTGCTGAGGGAGGAAGTGCGACTTGGAAAGCCAATCCAGCTATTGACGACGAAGAGATGTACAAGGAATTCCAAATTCTTTCCCTTCATGGTCAAACCAAAGACGCTCTTGCCAAGATGCAATTGGGTTCATGGGAGTACGATATCGTAACACCAGCCTACAAGTGCAATATGACCGATATCATGGCTTCGATTGGTTTGGTACAATTGGATCGTTACCCAGCTTTGCTACAACGTCGTAAGGACATCGTGGATCGCTATGATCGTGGCTTTACGGGTACTCGTATTCACCCACTGGCACACAAGACTGATACTGTCGAATCTTGTCGTCACCTCTACATCACCCATGTAGAAGGTGCTAGTCTAGAAGAGCGTAATCGTATTATCCAAGAATTGGCCAAAGCAGGAATTGCAAGTAATGTACACTACAAACCGCTTCCTCTCTTGACAGCCTATAAGAATCTTGGTTTTGATATGGCAGATTATCCAAGAGCCTATGCCTTCTTTGAAAATGAAATTACGCTCCCTCTTCATACAAAATTAAGCGATGAAGAAGTTGATTACATCGTTCAGACTTTGGTGAGAATTTCCGAAGAAATCCTCGGTTCTGGAAAAAAATCATAAAAAATCTTGACAAAGATAGAACAATAACATATAATATTCTCAATAAATCAGAAAAGTAACTATGTTTGATCTTCAGGGAGCCTGTGGTGATTGTGAACAGGTGGTTGAAAGTAGTGAAAGTGGGCTGATTTTAAAAATGAATTTGAAACAATGAAAGTTCGGTGCGCACACCTTACAGTGCAACTTGTTGTTAGACAAGGTAGAGATGTAAAGGGGGATAGTCCCTTTATAATTGAGGTGGCACCGCGTTACTAACGCCCTCACACGGAAGTAGATTCTGTGTGTGGGCTTTTTTCTATCCGTCGTTTTGTTTATCTTTTATTAGGGCCTTGAGTCGCTTTGATGAACTTATACTCAATGAAAATCAAAGAGCAAACTAGGAAACTAGCCGCAGGCTGTACTTGAGTACGGCAAGGCGACGTTGACGTGGTTTGAATTTGATTTTCATTGAGTATTGAGTTCTATCTGTAGCTCCTAGCCTGCTACTAAAAGCAAACAAAAAGTCAAATGAATACAGAAAGAGGAAAATTTTATGACAACTAAAGGTTATTTTGGACAATTTGGTGGCAGTTTTGTACCGGAGCCGATTCAGGCTTTGTTGGATGAGTTGGAAGTGACATTTGATAAGTACAAGGATGATCCAGAGTTTTTGGCAGAATTTCGCCATTACTTAAAAGATTATTCCGGTCGCGAAACACCCCTCTATTTTGCGGAAAGTTTGACAGAACACTTAGGTGGAGCTAAGATTTATCTTAAACGTGAAGACCTGAACCACCTTGGTTCTCACAAACTCAACAACGTTTTAGGACAAATTCTTCTTGCCAAACGTATGGGCAAAAAACGAGTGATTGCAGAAACAGGAGCTGGTCAGCACGGTGTTGCGACAGCAGCTGCTGCAGCTAAGTTTGGTATGGCCTGTGATGTCTACATGGGAGCAGAAGATGTGGAGCGTCAACGACTCAATGTCTTCCGTATGGAGATGATGGGAGCGACTGTTCACGCAGTTGAAACGGGGACACGAACTCTTAAGGATGCGGTTGATGCAGCCTTTGGAGCATGGATGAATGACCTTGAAGCCTTCTACGTTTTGGGATCTGCTGTAGGGCCTCATCCTTATCCTACAATCGTTCATGAATTCCAAAAGGTCATCAGTGAAGAATCTCGCCGTCAAATCTTAGAAAAAGAAGGCCGTTTACCAGACTACGTCATTGCCTGTGTAGGTGGTGGTTCCAATGCTATTGGAGCTTTTTCACAGTATGTGGCTGATGAAGAAGTCAAATTGGTTGGGGTCGAAGCTGCCGGTCACGGACTTGACACAGACAAGCATGCAGCCACTATGACAAAGGGTAGTGTCGGAATTGTCGATGGTATGAAGACCTATGCAGTCTTTAAGGAAGATGGAGAGCTGGCGCCAGTTTACTCTATCTCAGCTGGTTTGGACTATCCAGGGGTTGGTCCAGAACACGCCTACTTTAAAGATTCTGGCCGCGTAGAATACGTGGCAGCGACAGATGAAGAAGCTGTTCAAGCCTTGCTCCTTCTCAGCAAGACTGAAGGGATTATCCCAGCGATCGAAAGTTCGCACGCGATCGCAGAAGCGGTAAAACGTGCACCGAAACTAAGTAAAGATGAGATTATCATCATCAATATCTCTGGTCGTGGAGACAAGGACGTAGCTGCGATTGCAGACTACCTAGAAGCTAAAAAATAAGAGATGGAAAAATTATAGTTATTTCTTTCCCAGAGAGCTTGTGGTTGCTGGAAACAAGCAGAGAAAGCTGTAAGATTGGGTCCATCTGAAACGAGAGAAGAAAACATAATTCTCAAGGGAGTGCCCTTTATCGCACAGCCTGTTACAGGAGGTATCTGAGACAGGAATGAGAGATAGGAGAAATCCTATAATTGAGGTGGCACCGCGAATTTCGTCCTCACGCAAGTTATTTTGCGTGGGGATTTTTCATATAGTCGCCACGGACTAGAAGTAGAACTGAAAGGGAAATTACAATGGAACGAATCATTCATGGAGATGTCTTATCACCAATCTTGGCTTATATGCGCCTAAAGGGGCAACACAAGGTGATCCTAGAAAGTATTCCGAGAGACAAGGAAACCGCTCGTTTTTCTATCCTAGCCTATAATCCTGTTTTTGAGATTCAGTTTGAAAATGGAGTTCTCTATCAAAATGGTCAAGTGATTGATCGGGATCCTTTGGATTTCCTTTATGAGGTGACTCATAAGAGCCAGCACCATTCAGACCTACCTTTTGGTGGGGGAGCTATTGGCTTTGTCGGTTACGATATGATTTCGCTCTATGAAGAAATCGGTCAAATCCCTGAAGATACCATTGGGACGCCAGACATGCATTTCTTTGTCTACGAGAGCTACATGGTCTTTGACCATAAGAAGGAAAAAATCCATGTTATCGAGGATGCTCTCTATAGCGAGCGTAGTCAGGAAGACTTGGAAGCAGCCTTGAACCAAGTGCTTGAGGAATTATGCATCTCTGCTCCAAATGAATTTGAAGATTTGGATTTATCACCGCTGGACTTCAAGCCCCACATCGCTTCTCAGAAGTTTGAGCAAATGGTGGAAACCGCTCGTGACTTGATTCGCAATGGAGACATGTTCCAATGCGTACTCAGTCAGCGCTTCTCAGCAGAGGTTACTGGTAATCCATTTGACTTTTACAGAAATCTTCGCGTGACCAATCCATCGAATTACCTCTATTTTTACGACTTTGGGGATTATCAAATCATCGGAGCTAGTCCTGAAAGTTTGGTTTCTGTTAAAAATGGCATCGTAACAACCAATCCGATTGCAGGTACGCGACCAAGAGGGGCTACGGATGAAGAGGACAAGGCCTTGGCGACTGACCTGCTTTCTGATGAGAAGGAAACAGCAGAACATCGGATGTTGGTAGATTTGGGCCGTAACGATATTGGCCGTATCTCTGAAACGGCCAGTGTCCAAGTCACCAAGTATATGGAAGTGGAGCTTTTCCGCTATGTCATGCATTTGACCAGCGTGGTCAAGGGACGTTTGTTTCCAGACCTCACTGCCATGGATGCTTTGAAAGCTACACTTCCAGCTGGAACAGTTTCAGGAGCACCAAAGATTCGGGCGATGAGACGGATCTATGAACTGGAAACAGAAAAACGAGGTGTATACGCAGGAGCAATCGGCTACTTGTCTGCTACGGGTGATATGGATTTCGCCATTGCCATCCGAACGATGATTCTCAAAAATCAAACAGCCTATGTGCAGGCTGGGGCAGGGATTGTCTATGACTCTATTGCCCAAAATGAATACCAAGAAACCATTAACAAGGCTAAATCTATGACTAGAATTGGAGAACTAAGACCATGATTTTATTGATTGATAACTATGATTCCTTTACCTATAACTTGGCCCAGTATATTGGGAATTTTGCAGAAGTGCAGGTTTTGAGAAATGATGATCCCAAGCTGTATGAAGAAGCTGAAAAAGCAGATGGTCTGGTCTTTTCTCCCGGCCCTGGTTGGCCAGTGGATGCCGGAAAGATGGAAGACATGATTCGTGATTTTGCAGGTAAGAAGCCAATTCTAGGGATTTGTTTGGGTCATCAAGCTATCGCAGAAGTCTTTGGTGGGAAGCTAGGCTTGGCTCCAAAAGTCATGCATGGGAAACAGAGCCATATCAGCTTTGAAGCGCCATCTGTTCTCTATCAAGGCATTGAGGATGGTCGTCCAGTCATGCGTTACCACAGTATTTTAATTGAAGAAATGCCAGAAGTCTTTGAAGTGACAGCTCGTTCGACTGATGACCAAGCCATTATGGGAATTCAACACAAAACCCTTCCAATTTATGGCTTCCAGTACCATCCAGAAAGTATCGGAACGCCAGATGGCTTGTCTTCTATTCGGAATTTTATCGAGAAGGTTGTAAAGTGAGGAAACTAGGATGAAAGAGATTATTGAAAAATTAGCAAAATTTGAAAATTTATCAGGTGTGGAAATGACGGATGTCATTGAACGTATCGTTACTGGACGTGTCACTGAAGCTCAGATTGCTTCTCTTCTCTTGGCCCTTAAGATGAAGGGGGAAACACCTGAAGAACGTACAGCCATTGCCCAAGTCATGAGAGGACATGCCCAACACATTCCAACTGAGATCCATGACGCCATGGACAACTGTGGTACAGGTGGAGACAAGTCCTTCAGCTTTAATATTTCGACCACTGCAGCCTTTGTCTTGGCTGGTGGTGGTGTTCACATGGCAAAACACGGTAACCGCTCGATTTCTTCCAAATCTGGTTCTGCAGATGTTCTTCAAGCCTTGGGCATCAACCTAGACCTCAAACCAGCTGAACTAGGCAAGATTCTCGATAAAACTGGAATCGTCTTTCTCTTCGCTAAAAATATGCACCCAGCTATGAAATACATCATGCCAGCTCGTTTGGAGTTGGGAATTCCAACGATTATGAACTTGACTGGTCCCCTGATTCACCCAATGGCCTTGGAAACACAGCTTCTTGGAATTAGTCGTCCAGAACTGCTAGAAAGTACAGCTCAGGTATTGAAAAATATGGGTCGCAAACGTGCTATTGTGGTTGCTGGGCCAGAAGGATTGGATGAAGCTGGATTGAACGGAACAACCAATATTGCTCTTCTTGAAAATGGCGAAATCACCTTGTCAAGCTTCACTCCAGAGGATTTAGGGATGGAACGCTACGCTATCGAAGATATTCGTGGAGGGAATGCTCAGGAAAATGCAGAGATTTTGCTTAGCGTTCTTCAAAACGAACCAAGTCCATTCTTGGAAACAACAGTTCTAAATGCTGGTCTTGGTTTCTATGCCAATGGTAAGGTTGCTAGTATCAAGGAAGGAGTTGCCTTGGCTCGTCAAGTGATTGCTAGTGGCAAGGCCCTTGAAAAACTTAGACTGTTACAGGAGTACCAAAAATGAGTCAGGAATTTTTATCTCGAATCTTGGAGCAGAAGGCTCATGAAGTCGAGCAGATGGAGCTGGAGGAAGTCCAGCCCTTGCGCCAGACCTATCGCTTAGCAGAATTTTTGAAGAATCACCGTGACCGTTTGCAGGTAATCGCTGAAGTCAAGAAGGCTAGCCCTAGTCTGGGAGCTATCAATCTCAATGTGGATATTGTGCAACAGGCCCAGACTTATGAAGCAAACGGTGCAGTGATGATTTCGGTTTTGACAGATGAAGTTTTCTTTAAAGGGCATTTGGATTATTTGCGTGAGATTTCCAGTCAGGTAGAGATTCCGACGCTCAACAAGGACTTTATCATCGATGAAAAGCAAATCATCCGAGCTCGGAATGCAGGGGCGACAGTCATCCTGCTCATCGTGGCAGCCTTGTCAGAAGAACGCCTCAAGGAACTGTATGACTACGCGACAGAGTTAGGACTGGAAGTCTTGGTGGAAACCCACAATCTAGCTGAACTAGAAGTAGCCCACAGACTTGGTGCTGAGATTATTGGGGTTAATAACCGCAACTTGACCACCTTTGAGGTCGACTTGCAGATCAGTGTAGACTTGGCTAAACACTTCAAAGATGATTGCTTGTACATATCTGAATCTGCTATTTTCACAGGGCAAGATGCGGAACGACTAGCACCATACTTTAACGGAATTTTAGTTGGGACAGCTCTCATGCAGGCGGAAGATGTGGCCCAGAGAATCAAGGAGTTACAGATTGACAAAGGTTAAGATTTGTGGGCTATCGACCAAAGAAGCAGTGGAAACAGCCGTATCAGCAGGGGCAGACTACATCGGTTTTGTCTTTGCACCTAGTAAAAGACAGGTGACCTTGGAACAGGCTACTGAGCTGGCTAATCTCATCCCTTCAAATATAAATAAGGTTGGAGTATTTGTTTCACCAAGTCGAGCTCAACTGTTAGAAGCGATTGAAAAAGTTGGCTTGGACTTGATTCAAGTTCATGGTCAGGTAGCAGATGATTTGTTTGAGGATTTGCCTTGTGCCAGCATTCAGGCTCTGCAAGTGGATGGAGAGGGGCATGTACCCAATTCTCAGGCAGACTATCTACTCTTTGATGCTCCTGTGGCTGGGAGTGGTCAACCCTTTGATTGGGGTCAACTGGATACGACTGGATTACCTCAGCTCTTCTTTATCGCAGGTGGGCTTAATGAAGACAATGTAGTAAAAGCAATTCAACACTTTACTCCCTATGCAGTAGATGTATCAAGCGGAGTGGAGACAGATGGACAAAAGGATCATGAAAAGATTAGAAGATTTATAGAGAGGGTAAAGCATGGCATATCAGGAACCAAATAAAGATGGATTTTACGGAAGATTTGGCGGACGTTTCGTCCCAGAAACATTGATGACAGCAGTTTTGGAGTTGGAGAAGGCCTACCGTGAAAGTCAGGCAGACCCAAGTTTCCAAGAGGAATTAAATCAGCTCTTGCGCCAGTATGTAGGGCGTGAAACTCCCCTTTACTATGCAAAAAACTTGACCCAGCATATCGGCGGAGCCAAGATTTACCTCAAACGGGAAGATCTCAACCATACAGGGGCCCACAAAATTAACAATGCCTTGGGACAAGTTCTTCTGGCTAAACGTATGGGTAAAAAGAAAATTATCGCAGAAACAGGTGCTGGTCAACACGGTGTAGCAACTGCAACAGCTGCGGCCCTCTTTAATATGGAATGCACCATCTATATGGGTGAGGAAGATGTTAAACGCCAAGCTCTCAATGTTTTCCGAATGGAGCTTTTGGGAGCTAAGGTTGAGGCCGTGACAGATGGTTCGCGCGTGCTTAAGGATGCGGTCAATGCAGCCCTTCGTTCATGGGTAGCTAACATCGATGATACCCACTATATCCTTGGTTCTGCCTTGGGACCTCATCCTTTCCCAGAAATCGTTCGTGACTTCCAAAGTGTCATCGGGCGAGAGGCTAAACAACAGTACCGTGACTTGACCGGCCAAGATTTACCAGATGCCCTAGTAGCCTGTGTTGGTGGTGGTTCTAATGCCATTGGTCTCTTCCATCCCTTTGTAGAAGATGAGTCAGTAGCCATGTATGGGGCTGAAGCAGCAGGACTTGGTGTAGATACAGAGCATCACGCAGCGACCTTGACCAAGGGCCGTCCAGGTGTTCTCCATGGTTCTCTTATGGATGTGCTCCAAGATGCCCATGGTCAAATTCTTGAAGCCTTCTCTATCTCAGCAGGTTTGGACTATCCTGGTATCGGTCCAGAACATTCTCACTACCACGATATTAAACGTGCCAGCTATGTTCCTGTGACAGACGAGGAAGCCTTGGAAGGATTCCAACTCTTGTCTCGTGTGGAAGGGATTATCCCAGCCTTGGAATCGAGTCATGCGATTGCCTTTGCAGTGAAATTGGCCAAAGAACTTGGACCAGACAAATCTATGATTGTCTGTCTATCAGGTCGTGGGGACAAGGATGTGGTTCAAGTCAAAGACCGCTTGGAAGCAGATGCAGCAAAGAAGGGAGAAGGTCATGCCTAAGACATTAACAGAAAAATTAAATGCTATAAAAGTAGCTGGAAAAGGAATTTTTGTTCCCTATATCATGGCTGGGGACCATGAGAAAGGTTTGGATGGTCTCGCTGAAACAATCCACTTTTTAGAAGATTTGGGAGTTTCAGCTATTGAAGTGGGCATTCCCTTTTCAGACCCAGTTGCAGATGGACCTGTGATTGAAGAAGCCGGCTTGCGCAGTCTAGCCCATGGAACTTCTACCCAGGCTTTGGTTGAAACCTTGAAAACCATTGAAACAGAGGTTCCACTGGTCATCATGACCTACTTTAACCCCCTCTTTCAGTACGGTGTGGAGAAATTTGTCAAAGATCTGACAGATACAGCGGTCAAGGGCTTGATAATCCCAGACCTGCCTCAAGAGCATGCCAATTTTGTAGAGCCTTTTTTGGCAGACACAGATATCGCTTTAATTCCCCTAGTTAGTTTGACAACAGGACTTGAACGTCAGAAAGAATTGATCAAGGGAGCGGAAGGATTTGTCTATGCCGTTGCCATCAATGGGGTGACAGGAAAATCAGGAAATTACCGTACAGACTTGGACAAGCACTTGGCACAATTGAACCAAGTAGCAGACATCCCAGTCTTGACAGGCTTTGGCGTATCTAGTCAAGATGATGTGGAACGCTTCAATGCGGTGTCAGATGGTGTTATCGTTGGTTCGAAAATTGTAAAAGCTCTCCACCAAGGAGAGCCGATTGAGGACTTTATCAAACAAGCAGTAGCTTACCAAAAATAATCAAACAAGCAGCAAGTAAGAGGAAAGGCACAAAAGGAAGTCTTTCCTTTTTCTTTTGCAGGAGAAAAACTAGGATCCCCGTCGCAGAAGCAAACTGAATCAAGATCAGCAACTCTGTCATACTAAAGACGAGTGCACAAGATGCTAGAAAGAGAAAATCCCCTGCTCCCATGCGAATATCGATAAAATGGGCCATGATTCCGAGGGCAAGGAAGAGGACCATGGTCAGATTCCAACCACAGAAAGCCAGGAGGATTAGGTGAAACGTCAGCCAGACTAGTAAAGGATATTCCTGATGGCGAAAGTCGTAGATACCCAAGGTCAAGCCAGCAGTTATGAGGATGACTTGGCCCAAGGAAAGCCAGCCCCAAGACCAAGCTAGAAAGAGGAGTCCTAAGCCTAGTTCAAAAAGGGCATACCAGACAGGATAAGGAGCTTTGCAGTAGCGACAGCGAAAGCGACCAATTACTTGAGAGATAATAGGAATCAAATCTAGCGGACGCAAGCGAGTCTGACAGGAATCGCAGTGGCTAGCTGGTCGGATAATGGATTGCTCAGGGAAACGGTCAATGACCAAACCGAGAAAGGAAGCGAGAATGCTTCCAACAAGAAAAAAATAAAGATCAATCATACTTATTTATTCGTAAAAAATAGGAGAAGTAGTATAATGGAGAAACATAGATAAGGTGGTGAGGTCAAGATGACAATTCGTTTTGAAGAAAATGTGAGCACAGAAAATGCTCAGCACGTATGCCAATGGTCTAACTCCCTTGGCAAATCCTTTCAAGAACAATGGATGGGACCAATGATTCCTTTTCCCTTAACAATTCAAGTCTTGCAAGATTTGGAAGGGATCTTTTCAATCTTTGATGGACAAGAGTTTGTGGGGCTTATCCAGAAAATCAGGCTAGAAGACAGTAATCTTCATATCGGGAGATTTTTTATCAACCCCCAGAAACAGGGGCAAGGATTAGGTAGCCAGGCTTTAAGGAAATTTGTTAGTTTGGCCTTTGAAAATGAAGACATAGATAGTATTTCTCTAAATGTCTACGAGGCAAATCAAACAGCTTACAATCTTTACCAAAAAGAAGGATTTGAAATCGTTCAAATGGTTGAAACACCTATACGAAAATACATCATGAAAAAGGGTAGATAGCAGATTGACTTTGTAGTAAAAACTCTTTTTTCGCTGTGAAGAAGGCTATACTATTTTAAAGGTAGAAGGAATGGCTCGTATGAAAAAAACAGATATTTTTAAAGACATTGTTTGGATTATGACACATGATTCATCTACAGTAAAAGATCGCAAAGGGTGCAACCCTCAGCCTTTTCTAGAAAAGATTACAGATGATATGACTGAGCAAGAATTTCTTTATCAAGTCAGGACTTATCTTGCTAGTTTTGGGATTATTGGGCATATTTCTTTCCATGATAAAAAATCAGGTCCGAAAGGTTTTCTTTTGAGGATAAGTGAGCAGGAAATGTTTGTCGAGGAAGCAAACCAAGATACAGGCCTCCAAGTGGGGGATCGAATCCTCAGTCTGGACGGGATGAGTTTGGAGCAAGTAGCTTTGCAACACCAAAATTACTTTATTAGTCTGACTCCAGAAAGACGATACCGAGAATGGGCAGATTTGCTACTGATGGCAGAGCAAGTGACCGTCTTGCGAGATGGGCAGGAGATGTCTATTGCAGTTCGTGCTAGCCAGCAAGCTCAAAAAGCTCAGATCTTTTGGAAAGAGTTGGAGTCAGATATCCTCTATATACGCTTAGATAATTTTATGGATGAAGAAGCGATTAACCGTTTATACCAAGAGTGTTTGCAGAAGATTACTGAGACAGAAACTCTTATTATAGATGTCCGTTACAACAATGGGGGCACGGATTCTTTGTATTTTCCGCTCTTACATCTTGGCTTGGAGGAAGGGAAAGGCTATGACACTCTTGATTTACAGGATGATGGAATGGAAATTCTCTATACAGAAGGAAATGTCGATCGACGCTTAAAAGACTTTGAAACATGGCTGCAACAAGAAAATATCAGTCCTGATACGGTGAAACTGCTTGAAGATTTTCGTAATAATTTACTCCAAAATCGAGGGAAAGGCTATGTTCGGTATCAGGATGATCAAGACGAGCTTTTCCCAGGTGTTAGGGGTGGTCACTATCCAGAGCAGATTTTTGTTTTGTCAGATATTTATTGTGCATCATCAGGAGATAATTTTGTCAAGATGATGAAGAATTTTAAGAAAGTAACAATTATCGGCCGTCCAACGCTTGGTATTTTAGACTACTCAAATTGTTGCAAGGTGGATTATGATGATTACTTTTTGATGTTCCCAACTTCTCGCTGGTTGGCTATAGATAAAGGCAAAGGGATGACGGACAAAGGTGTTCTTCCTGATATAGAAGTCCCTTGGACTCCTGCACATTTTGAACGAGATGTAGATCTAGATAAATGTCTGGAGTTGATTGAGATGAAGAGGAAATATTAGATTGTTTAAATAAAAGACTTAGTTCTGTATGAAATAGAGCTAAGTCTTTTGCTTTTGATCTGTTTGTAATTGAGTAAAATGATTGTATCACTGAGGGGCAAAAGAATTTTTTTACACATAAAATATATCTTGAGCATCCGTTGCTTGAGCATCCGTTGATGGAATAAAAGTAGGGGGGACACAAAAAAGCCTTGGTTCCAAGGCTTTTCCTGTTGTATTTAGATGCCCCCTGCATGAATTTGTAAGGAATTTTCATATTGAAAATAATCAAAAATGTTGAAATATAGCTGATTTTAGGGAAATACTTTTAGGTATTTTCAATGTCAGGATTTAAAAATGGGGCAAAAGTGGGGCAAAAACAAATTAACGAAAAAAATATCGAGTTCGTGCATCAAGTAAATGATAAATTGCAAGAATAAGTGCAACATTTACTCGAACTCATCCTCTAGAGCTTCACTAGCAGTTCTGTAAGCTAAACATTTTCGTGGTCGGTGATTGATATCATATAAAGCCTTGGTTCCCAAAGCTTTTTTATGTTATAAACTCATTAAAAGAACCCCCAGTTAGATTTGGAATATTTTTTATTCTGTGTCACATAAAAATAAATAAAATGAATGGCTATAGCTAGAGCTAAAATGGTTGTAATACTCACTACTATTATAGGATTAGAAGCAAAGATTAAAGAGAGAATCAAGGCAGCCAGATAGAGTGTCGCTTGGACACAGTAGTAACTTTTCGAATAGCGAAGATAGTGTTTGTTATAGGGCCCATTTACTAGGACAGCAACTTGGAAGAGGCCAAATCCGATATAAGAGAAGATGGTTGCAAAGAGAAGATTAGCTTCAGGATTCAGAAGAAAACTCATCGATACAGTCATCATAATAAGTCCAATGAAAATAGGATAGTGACTGTAAATTAGAAATAGTCCCTTTTGATTAGATTTTTCATCAATAGCATGGTCGAATTGACCAAAATAAAACAAGAACAGAGAAAGCATAATAATGAAATAAAGAACCGAATAAATCGAGAAATTCTCGATTGTAAAGAAGTTAGCTAGCTCCATAATCATCTCTCCAAACGTAATAATGACAAGAAGGGAGATGCGCTCGATTAAATGGGGGAGATTTACCTGGTAATGCTTATCTTTACTAAGCAAGATAATTGGCATAATAAATGTTAGCAGAATACTAGCAAATAAGACAGAGACTCCAACGTAAATAGGAAGAAGAGCTGCTAGATAGACTCCTAAACTTCCTAGACCTGTTATCCATAGAAAACCTTTGATACTTTCCCGTTCAACATTATCGGTTGATTTTCTAAAAAATTCAACCAAATATTGTAAAAATAAGGTAAAGGTTAATGTACCAACAGCCCAACAAAGATAATGAAAATATTGTTGCCAATCAGGTCCCATCATATTGGCTATAAAGAGTAAAAGTCCCATTTTGATAAACATGATTACCATGTTAAATAAAGAGTTCTTTCCATAGCGATTGGTATAAACGGTTTGAATCATCCATGAATCAGTGAGAACCAAAACAGCCATGAAAAAATCAAGGAAAGAATTCCAAGTCAAAATACCGTTATGAAGATGCTCAATTAAAGTAGTTACTTTTGAAATTGCAAAAACAAAAACTAAGTCATAAAAAAGTTCTGAAAATTCTACACGTTTATGTTTAATAAGAGTTGTCATCTTAAGACCTTTCTATTTTAGAAGTACAATTTATTATAACAGAAAATGGTAATGAGAGAAAAGGAGATGCTTAAATAACTTTATGTGGCGCTAATGAACTGCGCCACAAAAGTTAGGTTTTTTCTGTCCAACTTTTGGGGTCAGTACAGAAGGGCCGCTTTTTCTATCGTTTTTAGTGCTAAGACTACACAAAAAAGCCTTGTAAATCAAGGCTTTTTCCTGTTGATTTAGATGCCCCCTACAGGGATTTGGAAAGGACTTTCATATTGAGAGCAATTAAAAATATTGAAATATAAGTGATTTTAGGTATTTTCAATGTCATGATTTAAAAATGGGACAAAAGTGGGGCAAAAACCATACAGATTCTAAACTGTATGGTTCTTTTTTTATCTAACCAAGAAAGGTTAAAACTTATTAAAACACATGCAATCAACTGTTGAAAACTTTTTAGTCCGTGTAATATAAAAACAAGTAAAAAGTTGAACTATAGGGAATATTGTGTCATAATAGGTAATAGATGAATAATTAATAGATTGGAAATAATGCTTTCTTACCTTAACAAGTTGAATTGGTTATACATTTTTTCGTCGCAATTGTGTCTATCTCTCGAGTTTAGCTAGTTTTTATAAGCTCTGGTTTCTAATCAATATAACAAATTTTAGAAGTGCATAAGACAAGATGGTGACATTACTACAGTCATTTCTAGTCACCATATGTTGCTGGCACAGGCTGTTTGTAGTGTTGGCTATTTACTAGTCAGTTTAATCGGAGTGTTTAATTTTTATTGTTGAAAGGTTTTTATATGGCGAAAATTCTATCTTTAGGTCTGACAGGTAAGAAATTACTTGCTCAGGGGTTCTTGTTTGTTCTGCTAGGTCTCATCTTGATGGTCACGGGGACTTGGTTGCCAGTAAAGGTTATTCGACTGGTTCTGTTTTTAGCTTGGATAGCAACGGTCTTAGATTTAGTATTACGTATTTTCAAAAAAAGTCAGTCAACGGACACCTTGGGAGTTGCACTGGTTAAATTGTTAGTGCTGGGATATTTGCTTGGCTCCAATCTTGCGACGGATGTGCCGATTTATATTTTGGCTCTTGTGATTGGAGTTTATCAGATTTTTCATGCTAGTATTAACCTTGTCACCTATGTTCTCTACCGCAAAAACAAAATTCGACCTCGTTTTCGTCTCTTACTAGATGGACTCGTACTAGTTTTTCTTGGTGGGACTAGTCTTTTGTCCTCTACAGGAAATTCTGTCTTTCAACTCTTTGTATTAGGGGCTTATTTTTTCCTTTATGGTGTGTCCAATATCCGTGATGGTTTCTTGTTTGAGGAGGAAATTGGGAAAAACCATCTCAAACGTCGCATTAGAATTAGCTTACCTATTGTCCTAGCCGCTCTCATCCCTGCAAGAACTTTAGCAAAAATTAACAAATTTATGCTGGAAAATGCTGATGAGGAAGAAGATATCCATCTTGGAATAGTGAAGTCTGGTAAGACAGCAGAGCTAGAAATTTTTGTTCATACAGCTGAGACCTCCCTGTTTTCAGCTATTGGTCATGTGGATATCTGCTATCAAGGCCGTGTTATTTCTTATGGCAACTATGATCCGTCTTCTGAGACCTTATTTGGCATGGTAGGAGATGGTGTCTTATATTTCTGTGATCGTGACAAGTACATTGACCTATGTAAACGTGAGAGTCAAAAAACGCTTTTTGGTTATGGGATAGATTTGACGCCTGAAATGGAAAAAGCAGTTCAGAAAAAGTTGGCTGAATTGAAACAACTGACGATTCCATGGGAGCCAAGTGCAGATAAAATCATGACAGGTGATGGTAAGGAAGACTACACCTACGCTTATAAAATCAGACATGAGACAGATGGGGAACTTTATAAATTTATCAAATCTAAGTTTAAATCCTACTTTGTCTTATCTACAAACTGTGTGCTCTTGGCTGATACCATAGTCGGTCAGGCTGGCACCGATATCCTCTCACCCAAAGGATTTATCGCTCCAGGAACTTACCAAGCCTACCTTAATCGAGAGTTTGAAAAACCAAATAGTATAGTCGTATCTAAACATGTTTATTAAAGAGAATTTATGAACTTAGTAAAAAAATACACCCCGTTAATACTTTTTATAGGGCTGGTTGCTCTTGTAATTCTGAATGCATCGAGCTTTATATCAGGAGCAATCTCTCTCTTTGATGTAATATCAACCTTGATTTATGGTGCTGTTATTGCTTTTGTGCTTAATGTTCCTATGAAAAAAATTGAACAGTACTTAGTTAAATTGAAGGTAAAGGCAGAGTTGCGTCGTCCGATTGCCATGGTACTTGTTTTCCTAGCTCTTATCTTAATCGTGATTGCTCTTTTGGTTTTGGTGCTGCCAACCCTAGCCCAGACTATTAGTCAGCTGGGAACAGTCCTTTCAACAGTCCTTACTCAACTTGGGAAATTGCTAGGCAGCTCGGAATTTGTAACCAAAGACATGTTGTCAACTATCGTATCAGGCATACAGGGACAATCTAGTTCTATTAGCCAAGCTTTGATAGGTTTTTTATCAGGTCTGACTAGTAATATCGGCAATATTTTTTCAAGTTTGATGAATGCCTTTTTGATTATAGTCTTCACCTTTTTATTTTTATCCAGTAAGGAACATTTGGCAGCGATGACGAGTCGACTTCTAAAAGTTTTTCTTCCAGAGAAGGTGGTGATAAAGTTGACTTACATTGGACAAGTAGCACTAGAGACTTATGACCAATTTTTGATGAGTCAGCTGATTGAAGCAGTTATCATAGGAGTTATGATAGCGGTTGGTTACAGCGTGTTTGGGATACCCTATGGAGTAATGACAGGTATCTTTGCAGGAGTGCTATCGTTCATTCCTTATGTAGGGCCTATGATTGCTTGTGTTGTGGGAGCGATTTTTATCTTCACAGTGAGTCCTACTCAAGCCTTACTTTCTCTTCTTCTATATCAAGTTATACAGCTGATTGAAGGAAACCTTATTTATCCTAGAGTTGTAGGTCAGTCTATTGGTTTGCCAGCTATTTTCACGCTTGCGGCTGCTAGTATTGGAGGGAATCTTTTCGGACTACTTGGAATGATATTCTTTACCCCCGTATTTGCTGTTATCTATCGACTGGTTAAAGAATTTGTCGTTGCAAAGGAAAATCAGGTAGATTAAGAAAAACTAAATTTAATAAGATATACTGAGAAGAGAGTGAGAGATTCTCTTCTCTTTTATTTTTAAATACTTTTCTACAAAAAGCTATTAGACGTTAAAAAAAGCCTTGGTTTCAAGGCTTATTTCTGTTGATTTAGATGTGCCCCCTGCAGGGCTCGAACCTGCGCCCCATAGCTTAAGAGTCTACTGCTCTACCAACTGAGCTAAGGAGGCAACAGAAAAAGCTGAGAATGTAACTTCCCAGCTATTTTAATATGCCCAAAATGGCAGCTAGATTATTTACGAAAGGCATCAAGGATATAGGTGAAACCAACAATTAAAAATGCAAAGGCAACGACATAAACGACAAAGACACTTGTAGCTACTGGATTGAACAAAATCACTAGACCTAGTAAAAATGCAAGCAACGCTATCCACATGATATGGTTGCCAATAATAGGGAAAATCAATCCCAGACGATTGCCTTTAAAGAAAGCTATAATGGCTTCTACAATTAACCAAATTCCTAAAATAGTTGGAATGACAACTGGCAGCGTCACAAAGCCATAGGCAACGAGGTAAAGAGCTAAGAGAAGATTAACAATCCCTTGGAAAAGATGAGCTGGTGAGCGAAGCTCTTTTGGTACAGAGAAATAGCCTAAAATAGCTGCTATAGAAGAAACCAGTAAACCAAATGCAATCCACCAGCTGTAAGCAACAAGATTAGCTACTGGGTTTGTAAATAGGAAAAGTCCTAAAAGGACAAAAACAACTCCTGCAAGGAATAGCAGTAAACGATTAGAAAATTTCATTTCAATACCCCCTATATAGTATAGTATAGTTTGATAATAAAAATATTATACACCTTTTTAGAGGAAATGTCAATAAACTAAATGGAAAATTTGGAAGTTTCAGTCTGATTCATGAAAAGAAAATCAGTTTTTATTATTTTGAAAATAAAAAGAGAAGATAAAATTTGTCTTCTCTACATGAAAATATTGTATGGCATCAAAGCAAAAGTAACTGGCTTTACACTATTTGTTAAGATGTAATTTGGTTCAAAAAGAAAAGATAGATTTAAAAGTGGGGCAAATGATGAGGCAAATCAGTTATAGATAAGCAAAAAAGCCTTGGTTATCAAGGCTTTTCCTGTTGTATTTAGATGCCCCCTACAGGGATCGAACCTGTGACCCACGGATTAAGAGTCCGCTGCTCTGCCAGCTGAGCTAAGGAGGCAAAGAAAAAAGCTGTATTGGTGCCGAAACTTCACGGTTTGTATTGAACCCGCGCAATTAAGCAGGTGGGCAACTCGCTCTAACTGAAGCTGTTTCCGTGTGAGACGGCCTACATGCTGTTAGAAGACTTTTGTTTCCCTAATAATACAAAAAATAGTCGGTCAACACTTAAGTGTGAAGTCGTACACCACAGCGTTTCTATATTTATATGATACCACTTTTTTTAAAAAATTCAAGAGGAAAATTTATTTTTTTTGAAAAGGATTTCACAAGTTTCTTAATTTATCAATGGTTTCCTTACGTTGGGCTAAGGCCCGTTCGTACTTGCCAGTTTCCTCTGGTGAAAAGTAGCTATGATTGCGAATCTTTTCTGGCAAGTAGTCTTGTTTGACCCAGTGTCCAGGATAGTTGTGTGGATAGAGATAGTTTTGAGCGTTGCCCAATTCCTTGCTACCGCTATAATGTCCATCACGCAGATGTCGAGGGATAGGCAAATGCCCTGATGTTTTAAGATCAGCAAGGGCCTTGTCCATCGCCACATAGGCTGAGTTGGATTTTGGAGAGAGGGCCAGATCAATGACGACATTAGCTATGAGAATGCGGGCTTCTGGGAAGCCAATCCTTTGTGCAGCATCTAGAGCAGTTACGGTATGAATCTGCGCTTCAGGATTGGCCAAGCCGATATCTTCATAAGCGATAACAGTCAAGCGACGAGCGAGACTGGGCAGATCACCAGCTTCAATCAAGCGGGCAGCGTAGTGGAGACTGGCATCTACATCCGAGCCACGGATGGACTTTTGTAGGGCTGAGAGGACATCGTAGTGACCGTCCCCATCCTTATCCATGGTAATGTAACTCCGTTGCAGGCTATTTTCCATGATATCAAGAGTGATGTGGCGGATGCCCCTGTTATTCTCGGGGGTAGAGAGAACGGCTAAGTCCAGTGAGTTAAAGGCAGAACGGAGGTCTCCATTTGTAGAGGTCGCGATGAAATCCAGTGCATCCTCCTCTAGCTCAACTGGGAAATCAAAACCACGCTCAGGTTCGCTGAGAGCTGTTTGAATGGCTTCTTTGATATCTTGATTGGACAAGGGTTCTAATTCAAAAATCTGAACACGGCTACGAATGGCTGGGGTGACAGAAAAGAAAGGATTTTCAGTCGTCGCCCCAATCATGATAACCAGACCACTTTCCAAGAGTGGCAGAAGGAAGTCTTGCTTGGTTTTATCTAGTCGGTGAATCTCGTCTAGTAGTAGGACCAATCCACCAGAGAATTTAGCTTCTTCTGCGATTTCTTGGAGTCGCTTTTTACTATCCACTGTCGCGTTAAAGGTCCGAAAGGCATACTTGGTCGTTCCAGCGATGGCAGAGGCGATACTGGTCTTGCCGATTCCTGGAGGTCCGTAGAGAATCATGGAGGACAGACGATTGGCTTCCACCATGCGACGGATAATTTTCCCAGGTCCGACCAGATGCTCCTGACCGATGACCTGGTCGATGGTTTTTGGGCGCATGCGAAGTGCGAGATTGTCTGGCATAGCAGTCCTTTCTAACATGGATTTTCTGATGTATATGTGGTAAGATGGTAGTATCTATTTTAGCATATTTCTGAGTAATCGGGGCGATTTAAGAGCCGCATAGAAAGAGGACAAAATGGCAACATATGGATTTTTAGATGTTTTAGAGGAAGAGTTGGATAAGAACTTTCCCTTTGACTATGAGATTAGCTGGGACAAGCGCAACCACGCGGTTGAAGTGAGTTTTCTATTGGAAGCGCAAAACGCTATAGGTGTGGAAATAGTGGATGAAGACGGAGAAGTGTCATCAGATGATATCCTCTTTGAGGAAGCAGTGCTTTTTTACAATCCTGCCAAGTCAACAATCAATAAAGAAGACTATTTAACGGTCATCCCTTATCTACCTAAGAAAGGTTTCTCTCGCGAGTTTTTAGCTTATTTTGCGCTTTTCCTAAAAGATACTGCCGAGGTTGGGCTGGATGCGCTCATGGACTTTTTGGAAGATCCAGAAGCAGAAGAGTTTGTCATGGAATGGAACCAAGAAGTCTTTGAAGAAGGGAAAGCAGGCTTGGAAGAGGGAGAGTTTTATCCTTATCCGAGATACTAGGAGTCTGATATGGAAATAGAGATTTCTGATTTTACAGGTTGCAAGATTGCTTTGTTTTGTGGGGATAAGCTTTTGACTATCTTACGCGATGATAAGGCAAGCATTCCCTGTCCAAATATGTGGGAGTTGCCAGGTGGTGGCCGTGAAGAGGATGAAAGTCCTTTTGAATGCGCAGCGCGTGAAGTTTATGAAGAACTAGGGATTCATTTGACTGAAGATTGTCTGCTTTGGAGTAAGGTGTACCCAAGTATGCTTTTTGAGGGGAAGGAGTCGGTCTTTTTAGTTGGCAAGTTAAGGCAGGAACAGTTTGATAGTATCGTCTTTGGTGACGAAGGGCAGGGCTACAAACTGATGGGCATTGAGGAATTTCTTGGCTCAGATAAGGTCGTGCCCCAGTTGCAGGGGAGATTGAGGGAATATTTGGAGGGAGAGTATGATTAGACTTGAACGAGCAGGAGCAGAGGATTTAGAAACCGTAATTGCAATTCAAAGAGCTAGCTTTAAGGCTGTCTATGAAAAATACCAGGATGAGTATGATCCTTATCTCGAGGATCGTGAACGAATCAAGTGGAAATTGGTTGAGCGTCCCAATAGCTATTACTACTTTGTGAAAGAAAAGGGAGAAAATATCGGATTTTTACGAGTTCAGACCAATGAAGAGTTGACGGAGGCCTGGTTGGGAACGGCAGCGATTTTGCCCCAGTATCAAGGAAAGGGTTATGGTTCGGAAGGACTCAGATTGTTGGAAAAGGAATTTCCGACTATTAAACAGTGGGATTTGTGTACGGTATTACAGGATGCGGGGATGGTCGCCTTTTATGAGAAAAATGGCTACCGTCAAACTCATATCGAGCCTGAAAAAGAAGGTATGGATATGGTTTACATGAAAAAATTGATTGACAAATAGAAAGGATGGTTCGGTTACATTTCTAAACTGAACCCGCCCTAAACACTGTGCCAAAAAGATAAACTTCTCTTAGACACAAGCGTCTTCAGAGAGTTTCCTATTTTGGCTTTGTGTTTTACGGGCTTGGTATCTTAAATATGGAAACATGGCAAGAGTTAAAAGTTACAGTGAAGCGTGAGGGGGAGGAGCTGGTCTCTAATCTCTTGATTGAACTGGGGGCGCAAGGTGTTGCGATCGAAGACAGCATGGACTATGTGGGGAATGTCGACCGTTTTGGCGAGATTTTCCCAGAGGTTGAGCAGCAAGAAGAAATCGTGGTGACAGCCTATTATCCCGAAACGGTTGATGTAGCAGTGGTTGAGGCAAACTTGCAGGCTCGTCTGGCAGAATTGACGGATTTTATGGATTTGGGAGAGATCAAGGTTGGCACGACTGCCTTGGCTGAGGAAGACTGGGCAGACAACTGGAAGAAATACTATGAGCCAGCTCGTATCACTCATGACTTGACCATCGTGCCGTCGTGGACGGACTATGAGGCGACTGTGGGAGAAAAGATCATCAAGCTAGATCCTGGTATGGCCTTTGGTACTGGGACGCATCCAACCACTAAGATGAGCCTCTTTGCCTTGGAGCAGGTTCTTCGTGGTGGCGAAACGGTGCTAGATGTGGGTACTGGTTCAGGAGTACTTTCCATTGCTAGCTCGTTGCTTGGTGCCAAGGAAATCTTCGCCTACGACCTAGATGATGTGGCAGTTCGGGTTGCTCAGGAAAATATTGAGCTCAATCCCGGCATGGAAAACATCCATGTAGCGCCAGGTGATTTGCTCAAGGGTGTGGAGATTGAGGCAGATGTCATTGTGGCCAATATCTTGGCGGATATCCTCATTCATCTGACAGACGATGCCTATCGTTTGGTCAAGGATGAAGGCTACCTCATCATGAGTGGCATTATCAAGGACAAGTGGGACATGGTGCGCGAGTCGGCTGAGTCAGCTGGATTTTTCCTTGAAACCCATATGATTCAAGGGGAATGGAATGCCTGTGTTTTCAAGAAGACCAAGGATATTTCAGGTGTGATTGGAGGCTAGCATGCAGCAGTATTTTGTCAAAGGAAGTGCTTGCTCTCCTGTCACCATTGAGGACAAGGAAACCGGTAAACACATGTTTCAGGTTATGCGCCTGAAAGAAGGCGATGAGGTTGTTTTGGTCTTTGAGGATGGTATCAAGCGTTTGGCGCGCGTTCTGGATGTGGAAAACCGTCAGTTTGAGTTGGTCCAAGAATTAGCTGACAATGTCGAACTTCCCATCCAAGTGACCATCGCATCAGGCTTTCCCAAGGGAGACAAGCTTGAGTTTATCACTCAAAAAGTAACCGAACTGGGTGCCAGCCAGATCTGGGCCTTTCCTGCTGACTGGTCAGTCGCCAAGTGGGATGGTAAGAAGTTGGGTAAAAAGGTTGAAAAACTAGAAAAAATCGCCCTTGGAGCGGCAGAACAAAGCAAGCGAAATCTGGTCCCAAGTATTAAGCTTTTCGAGAAAAAAGCAGATTTTCTAGCTCAGTTTGACCAGTTTGACTCTATCGTAGTGGCCTACGAAGAGTCGGCTAAAGAAGGAGAATCAGCTGCTCTTTTACAAGCAGTTAGTGACCTTGAAAAAGGAGCCAAATTGCTCTTTATCTTTGGTCCAGAAGGTGGTTTATCACCTGCGGAAATTGAAAGTTTTGAAGCCAAAGGAGCTGTTTTGGCAGGTCTTGGACCTCGTATATTAAGAGCAGAAACAGCACCGCTTTACGCCTTATCAGCCCTTGGCGTATTATTAGAATTAGAGAAATAAGAGGAAGAAAATGGAACAAAAACACCGTTCAGAATTTCTAGAAAAGGAACTTTGGGATTTAACCGCCCTATACCAAGACCGTGAGGATTTCTTGCGAGCAATCGAAAAGACTCGCGAAGACATCAACCAATTTAGCCGTGACTATAAGGGCAATCTTCACACTTTTGAGGATTTTGAAAAGGCCTTTGCAGAATTGGAACAAATCTACATTCAGATGAGCCATATCGGCAATTATGCCTTTATGCCTCAAACGACAGACTATAGCAATGAAGAGTTCGCCAATATCGCCCAAGCTGGGATGGAATTTGAAACAGCTGCCAGTGTAGCCTTGACCTTCTTTGACGACGCCTTGGTAGCAGCAGACGAGGAAGTCTTGGACCGTTTGGGTGAATTACCACATTTAACAGCTGCCATTCGTCAGGCAAAAATCAAAAAAGCCCACTATCTAGGGGCTGATGTAGAGAAGGCCTTGACCAATCTCGGTGAAGTTTTCTACAGTCCACAGGATATTTACACCAAGATGCGTGCTGGGGATTTCGAAATGGCTGACTTTGAAGCCCATGGCAAGACCTACAAAAATAGCTTTGTGACCTATGAAAATTTCTACCAAAACCACGAGGACGCTGAGGTTCGTGAGAAATCTTTTCGTTCTTTCTCAGAAGGACTCCGTAAGCACCAGAATACAGCTGCAGCAGCCTATCTAGCTCAGGTTAAGTCTGAAAAACTCTTGGCTGATATGAAGGGCTACGACTCAGTTTTTGACTATCTTTTGGCTGAGCAAGAAGTGGACCGTGCTATGTTTGACCGCCAGATTGACCTTATCATGACGGACTTTGCGCCAGTCGCTCAGAGATACCTCAAGCATGTTGCCAAGGTTAATGGTCTAGAAAAGATGACTTTTGCAGACTGGAAGCTAGACTTGGACAGTGCCCTCAATCCTGAAGTGAGCATTGATGATGCCTACGATTTGGTCATGAAGTCAGTCGCACCATTGGGTCAGGAATACACCCAAGAAATTGCCCGCTACCAAGAAGAACGCTGGGTGGACTTCGCTACCAATAGTGGCAAGGATTCTGGTGGTTATGCAACGGATCCATATCGTGTGCATCCTTATGTCCTCATGAGCTGGACAGGTCGTTTGAGCGATGTCTATACTTTGATTCATGAAATCGGGCATTCTGGTCAATTTATCTTTTCAGATAATCACCAAAGTTACTTCAACGCTCATATGTCGACTTACTATGTTGAAGCGCCGTCAACCTTCAATGAATTGCTCCTCAGTGATTACTTGGAACACCAGTCTGACGACCCGCGTCAAAAACGCTTTGCCCTTGCCCATCGCTTGACAGATACCTACTTCCATAACTTTATTACCCACCTCTTGGAGGCTGCCTTTCAGCGCAAGGTTTATACATTGATTGAAGAAGGAGAAACCTTCGGAGCAAGCAAACTTAACAGCATTATGAAGGAAGTCTTGACGGATTTCTGGGGAGATGCCATTGAAATTGACGACGATGCGGCTTTGACTTGGATGCGCCAGGCCCACTACTACATGGGCTTGTATAGCTACACCTACTCAGCCGGACTTGTCATCTCGACTGCGGGTTACCTTCATCTGAAACATTCAAAAACGGGAGCTGAAGATTGGCTCAATCTCCTCAAATCAGGTGGTAGCAAGACACCACTTGAGTCAGCCATGATTATCGGAGCCGATATCTCAACGGATAAACCACTCCGTGATACCATCCAGTTCTTGTCAGACACAGTTGACCAGATTATTGCTTATAGTGCTGAGTTGGGGGAGTAAATTAAAAGAGTCTGGGACAAAAGTCTAACCTTAAATATAAAAAGCGAACAAAACGAGTTATCTGACACTCAGAATACTGTCTTGTTCGCTTTTTTTCTAATCTATCGATTTTAAAAATTTATAATAAAGAATTCCTAAAATCAAAATTTTTTGTCCCAGCCTCTTAAATTATCCCCAAAAGCTATCTTCTTCAGCTTGATCTGAAGAGAAGAGCCAAACTTCTTTGATTTTTCCGTCTTCAATACGGAAGAGGTCAATCCCGTTCATATTGAGTTCAGTACCATCAGCACGTGTTCCGAGAAAAGTAACATTAGCTGCGATTAAATCCTTATTGTCAGAAACCCAATTTGTTATCACCTTAAAGGTTCCATTAGTTTTCTCAGCAAATGTAGCTAGGTGAGATCCTAGCTTGTCCTTACCAACAACTGAACCAGATATACTATGATTACCAGGTTGATGCCAGACAATATCATCTGCCATCGTTTCAAAGACACCAGGAAAGTCACCAGCAATTAAAGCTTGGTTATAAGCATTGAAAATTTCTAAGTTTGTTGACATATCTATTCTCCATTTCTTTTTTATGGTATAATTGTAACAGTTAAAATCAAAAAAACAAGTAGACACTTTTTCGATAGCTAGTATCAAAAGTAGTACTATTATTGATACTAAAAGATAAATTTTAAAAAAAATAGAAAGAAGATATTTTATGCCAAATAAAGTGAGTGAGTATGGTATTTGTCCATTTGCGACAACGCAAAGGGTTTTAACAGGGAAATGGGCACTGGTAATCATTTATCAGTTGAGTACGGGTACTAAACGATTTAAAGAATTGCAGAGATTATTGCCTGGGATTACTCAAACTATTTTGACCCGTCATCTCCGTCAATTAGAAAAGGATAAGATTGTTCAACGAAAGGTCTATGCCGAAGTTCCCCCACGAGTTGAGTACAGCTTAACCGAAATGGGGCAGGAATTCAGAGTTGTTTTAGATGCTGTCGAAAACTGGGGTCTGGATTATATTAAGTTGCTAAATGCTAATGAGATAGGCAACTGATAAGTTCCATAGAGGGAATGTATTTTTTATCGCATCCCTCAATTAAAAGACAGTAAGGCAAACCAGTAAATTTCCAGTCAATTTTCTTGAAACCCTTTCCTTCTTTTGATAGACTAATACATAGTTTAAAAAAAGGAGATTTATCATGAAAAAATTTATTGCTGAATTAATCGGTACATTTATGCTTGTGTTCATCGGAACAGGAGCTGTTGTTTTTGGGAATGGTGTTGAAGGTCTTGGGCACCTTGGGATTGCTCTTGCTTTTGGTTTGGCCATCGTAGTCGCAGCTTTCTCAATCGGAACTGTTTCAGGTGCTCACTTGAATCCAGCAGTTTCGATCGCTATGTTTGTAAACAAACGTTTGTCATCTTCTGAACTTGTAAACTACATCCTTGGACAAGTAGTTGGAGCTTTCCTTGCGTCAGCTGCAGTATTCTTCCTCTTGTCTAACTCAGGCATGTCAACTACTAGTCTTGGTGAAAATGCCTTGGCAAACGGTGTCACTGTCTTTGGTGGTTTCTTGTTTGAAGTTATCGCAACTTTCTTGTTTGTCTTGGTTATCATGACTGTAACATCAGCAAGCAAGGGCAATGGTGCGATTGCTGGTTTGGTGATTGGTTTGTCCTTGACAGCCTTGATCCTTGTGGGCTTGAACATCACTGGCCTTTCAGTAAACCCAGCTCGTAGCTTGGCACCAGCTGTCTTGGTAGGTGGTACAGCCCTTCAACAAGTATGGATTTTCATCCTTGCCCCAATCGTTGGTGGCGTTCTTGCAGCTCTTGTTGCGAAAAACTTTCTTGGAACAGAAGAATAATTGAAATTCAAAAAGCCTTGCTCCTCATCTTGAGGAACAGGGCTTTTTCGTATGATACTCTTCGAAAATCTCTTCAAACCACGTCAGCTTCGCCTTGCCGTAGATATGTTACTGACTTCGTCAGTTCTATCTACAACCTCAAAGCAGTTCTTTGAGCTGACTTCGTCAGTCTTATCTATAACCTCAAAGCACTGCTTTGAGCAACCTGAGGCTAGCTTCCTAGTTTGCTCTTTGATTTTCATTGAGTATGAGTTTAGCGGTTGTGAATTTTCTCTGGGTAAAGATCGTGTTGGAAGAGGCGTTGTTCTGCCAAGCCTTCATACTTAGTTCCAGGTCTACCGTAGTTGTAGTAGGGGTCGATTGAAATGCCCCCGCGTGGAGTGAATTTTCCCCAGACTTCTAAATAGCGAGGGTCTAGCAAGTTGACCAAGTCTTTCCCGATGGTGTTGATACAGTTTTCGTGAAAATCCCCATGATTTCGGTAGCTAAAGAGGTAGAGTTTGAGGGATTTTGACTCGACACAGAGCTTGTCAGGAATGTAGGAAATATAAATGGTCGCAAAATCTGGCTGAGCCGTAATAGGACAAAGCGAGGTAAATTCAGGACAGTTAAATTTGATGAAATAGTCATTTTCCACATGACGATTGTCAAAAGATTCGAGGACATCTGGTTGATAGTCAAAGATGTAGTTGGTTTCTTTGTTGCCTAGTAGGCTTAGATTTTTCATTTCTTCTTGTTGTGACATGATTTTTTCTTTCTAATTTAAACACCACGTTGGTTATCGTAGAGGAGAGTATGCAGTTGAGGGAGGACGCGGACATTGCCCCAGCTATCATCAGCGGCGATGCGTTCCCAAAGTTCTTTGAGACGGTCCAGTTGGTCTTGGACAATATTACCCGTAGCCTTGGGCTCAGGGTTTCCAGCTGATAAGAAAAGGACATCTGGTTGGTAGCGTTCTTGAATACCTTTGGCAAAAGCTAAATCTGCATCATCAAAGACAGGAATTTTAAAGGTGACCTTATCTGGATCGAGTTGGGAAACGATAAAGTCCAAGGTCTCAAAGTTGACTTCCATCTTGGAGGAAGGAGGTTTGGGACTCAGAGTGACTTGGTCAATGTCTTTTAACCAATTTTGCCAGCGGGAGCCTTGGGTCTCAACAGCTAGAGTGACTCCACGTTCTTTGAGCTTGGTGACGAGTTGAGCCATGTTGGTTGCTAGGATAGCAGGATTTCCGCCAGACAAGGTAACGTAGTCGTAGCTTCCCAATTTATCTAAGGCAGCAATGACTTCGTCAGCCGTCATGCGAGTTGGTTTTTCAGAACCATCCCAAGTAAAGGCGGAGTCACACCAGTCGCAGTGGTAGTCGCAACCAGCAGTACGGACAAACATGGTTTTCTGCCCAATAGCACGACCTTCACCTTGAAAGGTTGGGCCGAAAATTTCCAGAACAGGTAGTTTGAGGACACGTTCCCTAGTCATCTAACCACTCCCGTCTAAACTCTGCAAAGGCAGTCGGAGTCTCATAGAGACGAACGTATTCCAAACGAAGACTGCGCTCGTCTGGTAACTCTTGACTCATGGTTTGAAAAATCCAGTAAACCATATTTTCAGCAGTCGTGTTCATATAAGGCAGGCTTTCATTGAGATAGCGATGATCCAAGTGGGGCTCTAAGTAGTCCTTGTAGATAGCTTTTATGTCTCCAAAGTCATAGGTCATGCCACGGTCGTCTAAAAAACCACTAACAGCAATCTGCAGATGATAAGTGTGGCCGTGCAGGGACTTGCATTTTCCCTCATAGTGAAAGAGGTGGTGGGCAGCATCAAAGGTAAACTCTTTTGATACCAAGGTTCTGTGAGGATTGTAGACAAGAGACTCCCCAGTTTCTTGTTTGATTTCTTTAGGTGCAAAAAACATTAGCCCTCTCCTTTCTGTGAGAGATAAACATCTAGGCCATGCTGACGTAGGTGGCAAGCTGGGCAATCTCCACAGCCACTTCCGATAATCCCATTGTAGCAGGTCAAGGTCTTTTCACGAACGTATTCAAAGGCACCTAGTTGGTCGGCTAATTCCCAAGTTTCAGCCTTGTCTAGCCACATGAGAGGTGTTTGGATAACAAAGTCGTAATCCATGGCAAGGTTGAGGGTAACATTAAGGGATTTGACAAAGACATCTCGACAATCGGGGTAGCCTGAGAAGTCTGTCTCGCAGACACCTGTCACGATGTCTTTAATGCCCCGTTGCTTGGCAAGAACTGCCGCAAAGGAAAGAAAGAGGTGGTTGCGACCGTCAACAAAGGTATTGGGAACCTCTCCCTCTTTTTGCTCGATTTCTATATCAGAGGTCAGCGCATTTTCAGTGATTTGTCCCAGCAGAGACATATCTAAGATGTGATGACGAATGCCTTGTTCCTTAGCGATTTCTCTAGCGACTTGGATTTCGAGATGATGGCGTTGGCCATAGGCAAAGGTGACAGCTTCGACTGTTTCATAGTGTTCTTTAGCCCAAAAGAGGCAGGTTGTGGAATCTTGACCGCCGCTAAAGACGACCAAGGCTGATTGACGTTTCATAGTACTCCTTCCAAAATGGGAAATGTTCAGAGCACGCAAAAAGCTCCCTTTAGGGGAGCTAAAAAATACCAAGTAGAGGTTTTTTTTAGCGATGGCATGTCCCAAACATCGTAATATTCTACCTACAGTCTAGCATATTTTTTGAAAAATGGCAAAGGGCAAGAAAAAAGAGACCAAATAAAGTACTTGGTCTCTCGTGTGATTAGCTCAATTCAGCAACGATGGCCTTGATTTGTTCTGCAGTGTGTACTCCAGCAACTTGTTTTACCACTTGGCCGTCTTTTTTGAAGAGAAGAGTTGGGATAGACATGATTCCAAAGGCACGAGCTGTGTTTGGATTTTCATCAACGTCCATTTTAACGATTTTCAAGACATCTTCTGAAAGTTCTTCAGACAATTTATCCAAGATTGGACCTTGCATACGACATGGACCACACCAAGTTGCCCAGAAGTCTACCAAGACCAAACCGTCTTTTGTTTCTTGTTCAAATGTTGCATCTGTAATTGCTTTTGCCATTGTATTTCTCCTTTTTTAGTTATATTGGCTTAAATCTTGTTTCATGAGATAGAAGAAGACATCTCCATAAGTCCCATGGTAGTCCAAATCATGACCATTATAGGTTAATTTTTGAACGGGGTAATAGTCTGCGACACCGATAAGGCAAGCTTGTTGAGAACGTTCAAAGTCTTGGTAAGACTCGAAAGTCATGGTTCTCTCTTGTTTGCTGGTATCTAGATAAGTAATTTCGATCATATTAAACTCCTTTGTTTGACCTTGGCTTTATTGTACTCCTTGAAAAGAGGAATGTCAAGAAAAATGATTGCGCACGCAACTTTTTTAAAAAATACTTATTAAGGCAAGAAATCAAGACTGGTTTCCAATCTTTCTTCGACGGCTTTTTGTAGATAAGCCAGGGTTGTTTGTCCCTCGTTAGTCAGGCAGATAAAACTAGCCCGTCTATCCTGATCGCAACATCTGCGACTAAGCAAACCACAGTTTTTCTCTTCTAACCTAGCCACCATTCGAGAAACAGCGCTTGGGCTGAGATGGAGTTTATCTGGCAGGTCAATCTGTCGTAGAGATTTTTCTTGGGCTAGATTCAGATAGTAGAGCAGGTAAAACTCTTTCAAGTTCATCCTTTGTTCACTCTGCTGGGCAATAGTTTCTTCCAACAAGGCTTCCATTTCCTTTTGACGGCGGTTGTAGTCAAACCATTTTTCTAAGTAGGTCATTGCTTTCTCCTTTCTTTTCAAAGTAAAAATCACAAAGTCATTACTGACTGTCTCTACAACACAAGATGATTGCGCATGCAATTATTATACTACTTTTACCTAATCCTTGCAAGAAAGAAGAATTGCAATATTTCCTTGAAATTTTCTGAAAAAAGAGTAAACTGGTATGCAAGAAGTCTATTTCATGGAGTTTAGGATGAAGTTATATGTTCAATTAATGATTCTCTTTGTGATTTCTCTAATCGGTGAGGGAATCTCCAGTTTCTTTCATCTGCCTATCCCAGGCAGTATTATCGGTTTGATGATTCTCTTTCTTGCCTTACAGTTCAAGTGGTTGAGAACCAGGCATGTCAACATGGTTGGGAATTTCTTGCTGGCCAATATGACCATTCTCTTTTTGCCACCAGCAGTGGGAATCATGGAAAAGTTTGATATGATTGCTCCCTATCTCTTGCCCATTGTTTTGATTGTCTTTTTTGCGGCTGTCATCAACATTATCCTCATCGCCCTAGTGGTTCAGTTTATCAAGAGACGATTTGAGGGAGATTATGAGAAGGGAGAAACGAAATGAGTGAATTTGTATCCAATCCTCTGTTTGGGATTGCATTATCTATCCTAGCTTATCTAGTGGGGATGTTGATTTACAGACGTTTTCCCCATCCTTTGACAACACCTTTGCTTTTGTCGGCAATTTTTATTATCATCCTTCTTAAGGCGACGGGTATTTCTTACCAAGATTACTACCAAGGTGGGGTTTATCTGAATAATTTGATTGTCCCATCGACAGTGGCTCTAGGGATTCCACTTTATAAGAGCTTTCACTTGATGAAGCACCATGCTCGGAGTATTCTCTTTGGTAGTCTGCTAGCAGTAGTTGTCAATACTAGCTTCACCGCCATAGTGGCGAAAATCTTTGGCATGGACTTTTTCCTAGCCATTTCTCTCTTTCCCAAGTCAGTGACAACCGCTATGGCAGTGGGGATTACAGAAAAATTGCAAGGTTTAACAACTGTGACCTTGGTCGTCGTAGTGGCAACTGGGATTTTAACTAGTGTTATTGGACCAACCCTTTTGAAGTGGTTGAAGATTGATGATCCAGTGGCTGTCGGACTCTCCCTTGGAGGAACAGGCCACGCAGTCGGAACGGGAACGGCTTTTCAGTACGGGTCTGTAGCAGGAGCTATGGGTGGCTTGGCAATCGGTGTCACCGGTATTCTCTATGTTTTTGTCAGCCCTCTTGTAGCCAGTTTGATATTGAGTTAATACTCTTCGAAAATCCAATTTAAACCGCGTCAACGTCGCTTTGCCGTACTCAAGTACAGCCTGCGGCTAGTTTCCTAGTTTGCTCTTTGATTTTCATGTGAGTATAAAAAGCAAGGAACCCGAATTCCTTGCTTTTTCTAATTGTATGTTATAGGTTTTTACTTTTCTTTGCTTAAATGAAAATCATATAAATAAAAGTTGTTTTGCCATAATTTAACAGATAAAATAAAAAAGCGAACAAAACAGAATTTGTTGTTTTGATTCGCTTTTCGTATTGTCGTGTAGCTTTTATATCATTTAGCCTGTGAATCTATAACTAATAGTCAATAGAATAAGATTTTTACTCTAGATTATTACCAAGCTCCACTATCATCTACATAATAGCCATCAGGTGTATAGGTATTACGAAGCATATTACCAGATGATGCGAGATAGTACCACTTACCATTATCTTTGACCCAACCTGTCGCCATAGAACCTGAGTCTTTTAGGTAATACCAAGTTCCACTATCTTTAAGCCAACCTGTTGCCATAGAACCTGAATCATTTAGGTAGTACCAAGAGCCATTATCATATAGCCAATCAGCTGAAATCATAGCTCCTGATGATTTAAAGGCATACCAGCTACTACCTCGGTATAGCCATGTTTGATTAAACATAACCCCTTCATCATCCATAAAGTACCATGTTCCCTGATTATTGATCCAAGCATCTTTAACTAGTTGACCTTGTTTTTGATAGTACCAATTTTGGTTTGATTGTAGCCAGCTAGCAGTTTCAAAGATTGGAGAAAGTTTTACATATAATCCACTGCTATTATATTGCCGAGCAATTCTTCCTGGTTTAATTAAATTAAGAGTTCCTTCTTCACGCCAAGCAACAACAGATTTTCCTGATATTACGGTTGGAAGCGTTGTAACATAAGACTCATTTACTGAATCCCATGAACTTTCTAAGATTTGATCACTATCTAAAACAAAGTAGCCACTCTTAGCAGTATCTGAATCAACATCGTCAACTACCTTAGTAGACCAAGTTTTTACTTCAGTACCACTCTTAGCCTCTACTACAATATCCCCACGATATCCATAAGGAATATAAAAGTGTAAAAAACGTCCCTTATCTTCAGTTTTAGATACCGTTCTTTCCTCCGCTAAGAAGTTAGTATTTTGCTTTTCTCCATTCAATCTAACTGTCCATTCGATTTCGCTAGTACTAGGTAAATCTAACACTTTAATATTTACTTCATATCCATTATTAATCTTACTGACTTTCCCATTATCGTATCGAATGCCACCTTTAAAAGCCCAGTCTTCTTTAAGTTCAAATGCCTTTCCTGCTTGAGGTAGAGTCAATAAAACGAAACCGGCCAAAGACAAACTAATAGTGTAACTTTTTTTGATACTTTCATTTTATGAACTCCTTATTTTTTGAATAAAACAAATTGACTGTTTTCTGGATAAACTTCAATATGCTGGTTAGAATTTTGTTTCAAAACTTGTTCACGAGAGTATGTATACAATTCATTTAAAGTGATTCTATGATTATAATTTTGGTCTGCTACTAAAGATACTTGTGAATTCTGTAGAGGATTCCATCCTGAACCTAAAGACCAATATTTAGTCGCTAAACTTAATGATCCGCCACTAGAGTATTCTGCACCTCTTGATGAGCATAGTACTAAAAATTTAGAGTCAATCATCTCACCTGATTTTTCGTTACCATTCATATTAGAAAATCCTGATACAAACTCGTCCAAATCAAAATATTCTGTAGAGGCTTCTTCATTGGATGCCTCTGTATTATCTTTAGAAATAATTGTCCCAGCATGACAACAATCCAGCATAACAACAAACTTACCTTTGTATTGTTTCAAAATGGACGCCAATTCCCAACCAGAAAATGCTGTTTTATCACTACCAATATAGATTCTTCCATCTCTTCCTCCATGACAAGTAAAGTAAAGATAGTTCACATCACTTTCGGTAGAAGATTCAAATAGTTCTTGTATTTTTGCAACAATCTCACGTAGTTCTATCTGGGAAACGAATAACTTCACTGAAGTTTTGGTTGCTAAATACCTTTTCCATCGCATTAACATCCGCGATAGGTACTGCTGGAGTAGATGTTTCACCAAGAACTAAAGCCCGACGATTGATATTTCGGCTTTCGCCACTATTAGCAAAGAAATAGGTATCATCTCCGATATTGTGCCAACCCGTCTGCATAGATCCGCTAGTATCTAAATAATATTGTTCACCTTCGATAGTCTGTAGCCCTATTTGCATGGCTCCACTATCATCAAGGTAATACCATTTCCCATATTCTTTAATCCAACTCGTCTTCATCCAACATTCATTATCAAAATAGTGCCAGGTGCCATTTATTTTTCCCCATCCATTTGTAGTATAAGAACCATTAGAATGCTCATACCACCAACGGCTATCAGATTTTATCCAACTTCCACTTGACTTACTATAAGTCGTTTGAGTGGAGGATTCTTGAGCAGAAACTGGATTATTTGCTGGCAAGGAGACTGCTAAGCTTAGTAAGGCGACTGTTTACAATAAAAAAATTTTTTTCATGATATTATTGTCCTTCCTCCTTCTTTTTTGTATAATAATATCATGAACGCTACAACATGTTTGATTTTTTGCAAAAATGGAAGAGGATGGATATGGAAAATTTTGGAGCCGTTTTAAAAGATATCCGTATTTCAAAAAATTTTCGTCTGAAAGATTTAGCGTGTAATGAAATTAGTGAATCAACAATTTCTCGATTCGAAAATGGAGTTACGAAGTTATCTATTAATCATTTTTATATTCTGTTAGATCGCCTTGGAACCTCATTTTCAGAATTTGAAGAGTTAGTTCACTGTTATTATTCCCAAAAGGTATGTTTTTGGGGAGAGTTAGAAAATGCTGTAAATTCTTCAGATATATTTTTACTTCAAGAATTAGTCCAGAAAATAGGGTTAAGACAAAAGCAAGAAAAAAGTTTATGCAATTACCATATAAAATTGATTGCTGAGCAACAGATCAACCGTCTTGCAAACCTTCCTTATAATTCATCTAAATGCAATGAATTAATAAAATATCTGCTTTCTGTAGATACTTGGATGGAGTATGAACTAAAACTTTTCTATAATTCGGTGTTTTTTATGAATACTAAAACCATTAGCTTACTATACAGAGTGGTAATCAAGAAAACACGACACTTTCTAAAAACGGAAACGGGAGCTCACAGGGTAATTCCTTTATATTTATTTAACTTGGAATTACTGTTAAAAAATAATTTGTTAGATAGCGCTCAATTTTTTATAGATGATTTAGAAAATTTACTTACGAGGCAAGGATATTATTTCGAAAAAAATTATTTGCTTTTTTTAAGAGGTGTTTATCATATTAAAACTAATCGAGTAGAGATAGGTAAGAAAGAATGTTCAAAAGCTATCAGAATATTTAAGGAATATAATGATAGTGATACAATAGAGAAATTAAACGAGATATTTAGATCAGATCTTATAATTTAATTGCTAGATGGATTCATTTTTTAAATCTAGTTAGAAAATGAGATAAAGAAAAGGATAGCACCTCAGTGATGAGATGTTATCCTTTTTTGACGTTTAAACTATTGCAAATTAACCTTGTTTTTCAAGATATAGTAGGTTCCGAGATAGTAGATAGCCGATAAAAAGAGATCGCGTAAGATTTCTGTACCAATCATCATGTTAAAGTTATTTTCAATTCGGAAAAAGAGAGAAACATAACCAATGACGATGGCAATGACGATATAGGCTAGAATCCCCATAGCTGTTCGATACTCATTAAAGAGTTGTCCGATTGAGATGGAGAGGTAAATGGATAAAATCCATGTGATTGAACCGACAAATAGTGATAGGGCATATAGCCAGCCGTAGCTGAGGTAAGGGGAAATGAAGTTATAGAGGACAGTGAAGTCTTTTTCTATTGGTGTTAAAAAGAAGATAATCAGTACACTCAAGATAAAGACGATATAGCTTAAGATGGACCAGACAAGACCTCCTAAGAGTTTTGCGATGATGATTTGGTGCTCAGAGACAGGCAAGGTCAGGGTCAAGTACCCTTGGCGGTCATAAACACTCCCCTTGAATCTTCGGATGATTAAAAAGATTGTTGCAATCCAAAGAGTGACGCTAAGTCCTCCAAAGACTAGTACCAAAAAGAAGATGAAATAAACAGCGTTGTTAGAATTGTAACTCTGGCTAAGGCTACCAAGAAAAGCCCCAATCAAAACTGAAATTGCAAGCACAGCTCCATAGAGCGCTAAATACCATTTATTGACATTTTTAAATTCATAACGAACTAGATTCCAAAACATAATAATCTCCTTTGCTTAGGCTTTAAATTCCTGGCGGAAGAGCTGGTCAATTGATTCACCTGACTCGTAACGAATATCATCAACATTTCCTTGGCGGACGACTTTTCCGTCTTTGAGGAAGATGATCTCATCCAAGATTGGCTCAATATCTGAAATCAAGTGGGTTGAAATCAGCACCGTAGAAGTCGGTGAGTAGTTGTTGATGATGGTATTGAGGATATAATCACGGGCTGCTGGATCTACCCCACCAATGGGTTCGTCTAGAACGTAGAGACGGGCATCGCGGCTCATAACCAAAATCAGTTGGACCTTTTCTTTGTTTCCTTTTGATAATTTCTTGAGACGGTTATTTTCATCAATGCCAAGGTCTGCAAGCAGATGTTGGGCGCGTTCAAGATTGAAATCCTGATAGAAGGTCTTGAAGTAGGTTAGGGCTTCCTTGACCTTCATTTGCTCATTAAGATAAGTTGTGTCTGGTAGATAAGAGACGATCGCCTTGGTAGCAGGACTTGGATCCTGTCCGTTAATGAGGACACGTCCTTTATCTGGCTGAAGGAGGCCATTGATCAGTTTGATTAAGGTTGTTTTCCCGGATCCGTTTGGTCCAAGGAGACCGACAATCTTTCCAGCTGAGATCTCTAGTGAGATATTGTCAAGTGCCGCAGTTGCTCCATATGATTTTGATACATTTTCAAGTGCTAGTAGTGTCATAGTCTTAAACTCCTTTAATATAGTCGCTTAATACATTTGGCAGTTCTTCTTTTTTGTAGCCAAATTGAAGCATGCAAGAGACGAAGTGTTGCAGTTGCTCCTCGGAAAGTTGTTTACGGGACTGAACGATGAGGTCTAAATCCTCGGTGACAAAACGACCAGTTGTTCGCTTGCTATAAACGAATCCTTCACGTTCAAGGTCAGACAAGGCGCGCTGAATGGTATTGGGATTAACCCCAGCCTCGCTCGCCAATTCTCTTACGGTAGGGAGCTGTTGGTTGGGTTCCAGTTCATGGGAAACAATCTGTAGTTTAATTTTTTCCATAATCTGTAAATAAATGGGTTTTGTATTATCAAATGACCAGGACATCATAGTCTCCTTTCTTTGTCTTTATTGTTCTAATCAAATAATACAATAAAACAAAAAACTTGTCAAGTAAAAATAAGAATTGTTTTGGGAATTGCTCAAAAAATGGTATAATGAAAAGAAAACGACAAGGAGGGAAATGCATGCGTTGTCCAAAATGTGGGGCTACCAAGTCTAGTGTTGTTGATAGTCGACAAGCCGAAGAAGGAAATACCATCCGTCGAAGACGTGAGTGCGACGAGTGTCAGCATCGTTTTACAACCTATGAACGAGTAGAAGAAAGAACGCTGGTTGTCGTCAAAAAAGACGGTACGCGAGAACAGTTTTCGCGAGATAAAATCTTTAATGGGATTATCCGCTCAGCCCAGAAGCGTCCTGTGTCAAGTGATGAAATCAACATGGTGGTCAATCGCATCGAGCAAAAACTCCGTAGTCGCAGTGAGAATGAGATCCAAAGTGAATATATTGGATCTTTAGTCATGGAAGAATTGGCGGAGCTTGATGAGATTACCTATGTTCGTTTTGCCAGTGTTTACCGTAGCTTTAAGGATGTGAGTGAGTTGGAGAGTCTGCTCCAGCAAATCACCCAGTCCTCAAAAAAGAAAAAGGAAAAATAGATGAAGCCAAATGACCGTTTTTCTTTTCTAAAGAATAATCGGGTGTCGCAAGATACCTCTTCTCTGGTGCAGTGCTACCTCCCGATTATCGGTCAGGAGGCACTGAGCCTCTATCTATATGCCATTACCTTTTGGGATGGTGGGCAAAAGGAACACCTCTTTTCCCATATCCTCAACCACTTAAACTTTGGCATGCCGACCTTGCTCCAATCCTTTAAAATCTTATCTGCTTTGGATTTGTTGACCCTTTATCAGAAGGGGGAGGCCTATGAATTGCAACTTCATTCTCCCCTTTCCAGTCACGATTTTTTAAGTCATTCTGTCTATAGCAGATTATTAGAGAAAAAGATTGGAGATACAGCTGTTTCTGCTATGAAGCAGGCTCCAAGTGAGGGAGAAGCACTCTCTGTTTCTTTGAGCCAAGTCTTTCCAACCTTGATTGAAGAAGTGACACCAATCGAGTCTAAAAGCAAGTTAAAAAATGATTTTGACTTGGAACATTTCCAGCGCCTGATGGCTCGAGATGGCTTGCGTTTTGAAGACGAGCAGGCGGATGTTTTGGAGTTGTTCGCCATCGCAGATGAAAAAAAATGGACCTGGTTTGAAACTTATCAATTAGCCAAGGCGACAGCGGTGACTCAGGTTATTTCAGTCAAACGCATGCGTGAAAAAATAGCACAAAAACCAGCATCTTCTGACTTCAGCCCCAAAGAAATGACTATTATCAGGGAAGCCAAAAATAAAACTCCCCTGCACTTTTTAGCGGAAATCAAGCAAACGCGTAAGGGGAACATCACCCAGAGTGAGCGAGAACTCCTTCACCAGATGGCGTCTTTAGGCTTGTTGGACGAAGTCATCAATATCGTCTTGCTTCTAACTTTTAATAAGGTTGATTCGGCTAATGTCAATGAAAAATATGCCATGAAGGTCGCAAATGACTATGCTTATCAAAAAATTCGGACAGCAGAAGAGGCTGTGCTTCGGATTCGAGAGCGTCAGCAAAAAGGGCAAGAAGACCAGAAATCGAAAACTAGCTCGACTAAGACAAATGTTCCTAAGTGGAGTAATCCAGAATATAAAAATCAAACCAGTGAGGAAACTCGTCTGGAACTAGAACGCAAAAAACAAGAAATGTTAGCCCGATTAGAAGAAGGAGGAGATTAGATGGAAAGTGTGGGTGACGTTATCAAACGTCAGACAAGTCGTTTTCAGTATCAGGACCTAGTCCAGCAGATCATGAAGGACCCAGATGTGGCGGCTTTTATCCAGAAAGAATCCCTCAGCCCAGAGGAGTTGAATCGTAGCATCTCCAAGTTCAATCAATATATCACAGAACGGGACAAGTTTCTTCGAGGGGATGCGGACTATATAGCGCGTGGCTACAAGCCCATCTTGGTTATGAATCACGGATATGCGGATGTGTCTTATGAAGAAACACCAGAACTAATCGCGGCTGAAAAAGAGGCAGCAATTAAGAATCGCCTTAAGTTGATTAATCTACCAGCAAGTCTCAAGAAAGCGAAGTTGGCTCAGATTGACCTGGATGATCTAGGACGGTTACCGATTTTTGAGAGACTCTATTCCTTTGTTGACCTTTACCCAAGCATCCGAAAAGGCCTCTATCTTTACGGAGATTTTGGTGTTGGTAAGAGTTTCATGATGGCGGCCTTAGCTCATGACTTATCTGAAAAACGTGGGGCCTCAACGACGATTCTCCACTATCCAAGTTTTGTCATTAATGTAAAAAATGCTATCGGTGAAGGATCTGTGAAGACTTTGGTGGATGACATCAAGTTAGCAGAAGTTTTGGTCTTGGATGATATTGGTGCAGAGCAGTCGACTCCTTGGGTACGTGATGAGATTCTCCAAGTCATTCTTCAGTACCGCATGCAGGAAGATTTGCCGACCTTCTTTACTTCCAACTTTAATTTCCAAGATTTGGAAAAACATTTTGCCAAAGGAAAGAATGGAAATGACGAGACTTGGGAAGCTAGACGGGTTATGGAACGAATCCGTTATTTAGCAGAGGAAACGAGACTAGAAGGAGAAAATCGCCGATGACAGAAACCATTAAACTGATGAAATCTCATACTTCAGTTCGTCGCTTTAAGGAGCAAGAAATTCCTCAAGCAGACTTGGAAGAGATTTTGACTGCTGGGCAAATGGCGTCATCTTGGAAAAATTTCCAATCCTATTCTGTGATTCTTGTGCGCAGTCAAGAGAAGAAAGATGCTCTTTATGAATTAGTTCCCCAGGAAGCCATTCGCCAGTCAGCAGCCTTTTTGCTCTTTGTTGGTGACTTGAATCGAGCGGAAAAGGGAGCAAGCCTTCATACGGACACTTTCCAACCTCAAGGGGTAGAAGGTCTCCTTATCACGTCTGTGGACGCGGCTCTTGTGGGGCAAAACACCTTGCTTGCGGCTGAGAGCCTGGGATATGGTGGTGTTATCATTGGTTTAGTCCGTTACAAGTCGGAAGAAGTGGCAGCGCTTTTTAACCTGCCTGACTATACCTACCCAGTTTTTGGGATTGCCCTTGGCGTGCCAAATCAACAACATGATGTCAAACCAAGACTGCCTTTGAAGCAAGTGGTATTTGAAGAAGAATACCAAGAACAGCCAGTTGCAGCGATTTTGGACTATGATAAAGTTCAGGCAGACTATGCTGGTGCGCGTGCGACGACCTCTTGGAGTCAGCGTTTAGCAGAGCAGTTTGGTCAAGCCGAACCTAGTTCAACTCGAAAAAATCTAGAACAGAAAAAGTTATTGTAGAAAGTGAGAAAACATGGCCTTACCAACTATTGCCATTGTGGGACGTCCCAATGTTGGGAAATCGACCCTATTTAATCGGATCGCTGGTGAGCGAATCTCAATTGTAGAAGATGTCGAGGGTGTGACACGTGACCGTATCTATGCAACGGGTGAGTGGCTCAACCGTTCTTTCAGTATGATTGATACTGGAGGGATTGACGACGTCGATGCTCCCTTCATGGAGCAAATCAAACACCAGGCAGAAATTGCCATGGAAGAAGCAGATGTCATCGTCTTTGTGGTCTCTGGGAAAGAAGGAATCACGGATGCAGATGAGTACGTAGCCCGTAAACTTTATAAAACCCATAAGCCTGTTATCCTTGCCGTTAACAAGGTTGACAATCCAGAGATGCGAAATGATATCTATGATTTCTACGCTCTTGGTTTGGGCGAACCGCTGCCAATTTCGTCTGTCCACGGTATTGGTACGGGTGATGTACTGGATGCCATCGTGGAAAATCTACCACATGAAGTTGAAGAAGAAAATCCAGATGTCATTAAATTCAGCTTGATTGGCCGTCCAAACGTTGGAAAATCAAGTTTGATCAACGCCATTTTGGGAGAAGACCGCGTGATTGCTAGTCCAGTAGCTGGGACAACGCGTGATGCCATTGATACCCACTTTACAGATACGGATGGACAAGAGTTTACCATGATTGATACAGCTGGTATGCGTAAGTCTGGTAAAGTCTACGAAAATACGGAGAAATACTCTGTCATGCGTGCCATGCGTGCCATTGACCGTTCTGACGTGGTCTTGATGGTCCTCAATGCCGAGGAAGGTATTCGTGAGTATGATAAGCGTATCGCTGGATTTGCCCACGAAGCCGGTAAAGGGATGATCATCGTAGTCAACAAGTGGGATACCCTTGAGAAAGACAATCACACCATGAAGAAATGGGAAGAAGATATCCGTGAGCAGTTCCAATATCTGCCTTATGCACCGATTGTCTTTGTATCAGCTCTTACCAAGAAACGTCTCCACAAACTGCCTGAGATGATCAAGCAAATCAGTGAAAGCCAAAACACCCGTATCCCATCGGCTGTCTTGAACGATGTCATTATGGATGCCATTGCTATCAATCCAACACCGACAGACAAAGGCAAACGTCTCAAAATCTTCTATGCGACTCAAGTGGCAACCAAGCCACCAACCTTTGTCATCTTTGTCAATGAAGAAGAACTCATGCACTTCTCTTACCTGCGCTTCTTGGAAAATCAAATCCGCAAGGCCTTTGTCTTTGAAGGAACACCGATTCACTTGATCGCGAGAAAACGCAAGTAAGTCTTGCTTGTTTTTCTACAAAAACAAACTAAAAGAAGACTATGAGGTCTTCTTTTTTCTATAAAAGGAGTAAAAGTTTTATCAAATTGGAGACAAAATCTGTCATCAAAATTCAATTATTTTCCTAGATTTTGTAATCTATTTGTAATGAAAATGTACTTTCTTTGTAAAAATCAAAATGCTATAATTCCTTAAATCAATTTTCCTTTATCAGGGAGGTTATTATGAAAAAAAGCAGATTATTTAAACATAGTTTGTTGGTTCGCTTGCTTGGGTTGCTGATGGTCTTTCTCTTTTTGTCAGCATTCACAGCACCTGAAAAACCAGAGTACGGAATCTATGATCCCAATCACTATCTGACTGATGATACAATCAAACTGATCCAAGGCTTGAATAAGGTAAATAGTCAAAAAGCAGAAAAATTCCAAGTGGGCGTTTACGTTGTGAAAAGCCTAGATGGAGAAACAATCGAAACTGTAGCCAACGAAACAGCTAGAGCTTGGAAGATTGGCTATTCGGGAGATAATCACGGGGTCTTGATTGTGGTAGCAGTTCAAGATAGAAAATCACGGATTGAAACCAGTAATAATGTGGCAAGTAAGATCACAGACTATCAGACCAATAGATTTTTGAAAACAGCACGATCTTACTTTCAAAAGGGAGACTACAGCAATGGAGTTCTTTCTATAGCAAACAATCTCAACTACATGTTTTATAGTGGATCGAGTACGACTTCTTCAAGTTCTAGAAGTAGTTACGACTATGCTACTAATTCTAGTCGTCTAAGAGAAATTGAAAAATATACAGCTGAGAGTCGATCTTCAAAACGGAACCGAAAAAGCAGTTCGAGCGACGGAGTTATCGGATTTGGAGTTCTCATTTACTTCATCGTGATGATTATCGGTTTTCTATTTGGTGGTCGTGGTGGCGGTTCACGTGGAGATGATTCTGGCGGTGGTTGGTGGGGCGGTGACTCATCAGACTCAGGTTCCTCTTGGTCTGATTCGGGCTCCTCTTGGCCTGACTCAGGCTCCGACTCATCTGGTGGCTGGGACGGCGGTGGCTTCGATGGTGGCGGTTCGTCTGATGACTGGTGAGTGATCATATATTGTTCAAACCGATTTCTCCATGCAGTAAGGTGACTCCTTTGCAACAGTTCACTCCTTAATTAAAAATAAAAACAAAGTTTGGGAAATTGATTTAAAATCTGAGTCCTATCTCAGAAAAGTTGATAAAAGAAAGTGTTAAGGTTTTGATATGAAACAAAATAAAGTAATTCTCTCAATAGTGGCGATTTTCTTTGGACTACTAGTTCTGGGAAGTTGTTCCGCAGTGACGACCTATAATGGTTTGGTTGGTGAACAGACTAAAGTGGAGCAGGCTCAGGCCGATGTCTCTACAGCACTCCAACGTCGTTCAGACTTGATCGGTAACTTGGTGGAGTCCGTTAAAGGACAAATGAATCATGAAACCGAAGTTTTTACCAAGATTGCGGATGCTAGAGCTAAAATCGGTAGTAGCTCAGTAACTTCGGAAGAAAACCAAAAGGCTCAGGGAGAATTGAGCTCTGCTCTTTCCCGCTTGATTTCCTTGACGGAGAATTATCCAGAACTCAAGAGCAATCAAAATGTTGAGCAACTAATGGTCGAACTTTCAGGCAGTGAAAATCGTATCTTTGTAGCACGCAAGGATTATAATAAAGTCGCAGCCGAGTACAATCAAAAGTTGAGAAGTTTTCCAACCGTGCTTTTTGCGAATATGATGAACTTTAAAGAAGCTGAAACCTTTAAAGAAACAGAAGAAGCCAAGACAGTTCCTAAGGTCGATTTTGGAACATCTTCATCAAGTCAATAAAGTGAATCAGCCTATGAATAAAGGAGTTTCTCTAGTATGACTAGTGATTTTAAACTCAAACCTGGAAAGTCTTTTCCAGGTTTTTTGGTATAATAAAAGGGAAGAGGCAGTGACGGAAATGGAGCTTTGCTATGGAGAAAACAAAAGCCTTTCTTGAAGCGCACTACAAGAGATATATCCTTACGATTTGCTTTCTCTGGTCCCTCATGTTTTTTCTTCCTTGGGATTGGCAAATAGGAGGAGTTTCAGTATATTATTTCGTTATGAAAAAACTCTTTGTGGTTTTTGGGGTTTTCTCCATCCTATACTCCGTGCTGATTAAAAAAATCAGTCTTTTTATTTTTGGAGTGTTATTATGCATGGCCTTCTGGATTAATCTCTTTTGCTCTTTTGGTATATTGCCAGTGTTTTTAGGAAATTAAACATAAAATAATTATGGACTAGACTAGCTTCTAGCCCTTTTTTCCCCTTGTAAAACAAGGATTCTTTCTTGAAAAATAATGGTAAATATGCTAAAATTAAAAGAACATTCTAAAATATTCAGAATCTAAAGTAAGGAAAATCATGGCTAATATTTTAAAAACAATTATCGAAAATGATAAAGGAGAACTTCGTCGTCTAGAAAAGATGGCTGATAAGGTTCTTAACTATGAGAGCCAAATGGCCGCAATGTCGGACGAAGAACTAAAAGCAAAAACTGACGAATTTAAAGAACGCTACAATAAGGGGGAATCACTTGATTCGCTGTTATATGAGGCTTTTGCGGTAGTCCGTGAAGCAGCAAAACGTGTCCTTGGACTTTTCCCTTATAAAGTTCAGGTCATGGGTGGGATTGTTCTTCACCATGGTGACGTTCCAGAGATGCGTACTGGTGAAGGGAAAACCTTGACGGCGACCATGCCGGTGTACCTCAATGCCCTTGCAGGTAAAGGGGTTCACGTAGTTACAGTCAATGAATACCTAACAGAACGTGACGCGACTGAGATGGGTGAGTTGTACTCATGGCTCGGTCTGTCAGTAGGGATCAACTTAGCAGCCAAATCTCCAATGGAGAAAAAAGAAGCGTATCTCTGTGATATTACCTACTCAACCAACTCAGAGATTGGTTTCGACTACCTTCGTGACAATATGGTCGTTCGTGCAGAAAACATGGTACAGCGTCCGCTTAACTATGCCTTGGTCGATGAGGTTGACTCGATCTTGATCGATGAAGCCCGTACTCCTTTGATCGTTTCAGGTGCCAATGCAGTTGAGACTAGCCAACTCTACCATATGGCGGATCATTTTGTGAAGTCTTTGGATAAGGATGACTATATTATTGACATTCAGTCTAAGACGATTGGTTTGTCTGATTCTGGGATTGACAAGGCTGAGAGCTATTTCAAACTAGAAAATCTCTATGATGTCGAAAACGTAGCTCTTACCCACTTTATCGACAATGCCCTCCGTGCCAACTATATCATGATTCTTGATATCGACTATGTGGTTAGCGAAGAGCAAGAAATCTTGATTGTCGACCAATTTACAGGTCGTACCATGGAAGGTCGTCGTTACTCTGACGGCTTGCACCAAGCGATTGAAGCAAAAGAGGGTGTGCCAATCCAAGATGAGACCAAGACTTCAGCTTCTATTACCTACCAAAACCTTTTCCGTATGTATAAGAAATTGGCAGGTATGACAGGTACTGGTAAAACAGAAGAAGAAGAATTCCGCGAAATCTATAACATTCGCGTCATCCCAATACCAACCAACCGTCCAATCCAACGTATCGACCACTCAGACCTTCTCTATGCCAGTCTTGATGCGAAATTTAAGGCTGTAGTTGAGGATGTAAAAGCCCGTCACCAAAAAGGTCAACCGGTCTTGGTAGGTACAGTTGCAGTTGAAACGAGTGACTTCCTTTCTAAGAAACTGGTAGAGGCGGGTGTTCCTCACGAAGTCTTGAATGCGAAGAACCACTACAGAGAAGCGCAAATCATCATGAACGCTGGTCAGCGTGGCGCAGTTACCATCGCAACCAACATGGCCGGTCGTGGTACCGATATCAAGCTTGGCGAAGGGGTTCGTGAACTTGGTGGACTTTGTGTCATTGGTACAGAGCGCCACGAAAGTCGCCGTATTGATAATCAGCTTCGTGGACGTTCAGGGCGTCAAGGGGACCCAGGTGAGTCACAATTCTACTTGTCTCTTGAAGATGATTTGATGAAACGTTTCGGTTCAGAACGTTTGAAAGGTGTCTTTGAACGCCTCAACATGTCTGATGAAGCCATCGAATCTCGCATGTTAACGCGTCAAGTGGAAGCAGCTCAAAAACGTGTCGAAGGAAACAACTACGACACTCGTAAGCAAGTCCTTCAATACGATGATGTTATGCGTGAACAACGTGAAATCATCTATGCACAACGTTATGATGTCATTACTGCAGATCGTGACTTGGCACCAGAAATCCATGCTATGATTCGTCGTACCATTGGCCGAATCGTAGATGCACATGCTCGTTCGAAAGAAGATGAAAAACTGGAAGCAATCTTGAACTTTGCTAAATATAACTTGCTTCCAGAAGATTCAATCAGCCGTTCAGATTTTGTAGGTCTGTCAGATCAGGCCATCAAAGATGAACTGTATCAACGTGCCTTGAAAGTCTATGACAGCCAAGTTGCCAAACTTCGTGACGAAGATGCAGTGAAAGAATTCCAGAAAGTCTTGATTTTACGTGTTGTAGACAACAAGTGGACAGACCATATCGATGCTCTTGACCAGTTGCGAAATGCTGTTGGTCTTCGTGGATATGCCCAAAACAACCCTGTTGTAGAATATCAAGCAGAAGGCTTCCGCATGTTTAATGACATGATTGGATCAATTGAATTCGATGTGACCCGCTTGATGATGAAAGCACAAATCCACGAACAGGAACGTCCTCAAACTGAACACAATATCAGTACAACTGCGACTCGTAATATCGCAGCGCAGCAGACTCAGCTTCCAGAAGATGTGGACTTGAGCCAAATTGGACGAAATGATCAATGCCCATGTGGCTCTGGTAAGAAATTCAAGAACTGTCATGGTAAGAGACAATAATATGAGATAAGATACAGGCGGATACCTGGTAAAAGTCATTTTTTGCTTGGTGTCCGTTTGCTTTATAAGGAGATGAATCATGGTATTTACAGCTAAAAGTCCTAAAATTAACATTGAAGAAGTTCGCGCCTTGTCTAAATTAGAGGGGGCGGCTCTTGCGAGAAAAAAACAACGTGATCAGGAATTGGAAGCCATCATTCGTGGGGAAGACCAGCGTATTCTCTTGGTGATTGGACCATGTTCATCTGATAATGAAGAGGCGGTTCTCGAGTATGCCAAGCGTCTATCTGCTTTGCAAGAAGAGGTCAAAGATCGTATTTTTATGGTCATGCGTGTCTATACAGCTAAACCTCGTACCAATGGAGATGGCTATAAGGGCTTGATTCATCAACCAAATGCTAGAGAAGCACCTAGCTTGATAAATGGAATCAAGGCTGTTCGTCATTTACATTATCGTGTTATTTCTGAGACTGGTATGACAACGGCTGATGAGATGCTTTATCCTGAAAATCTTCCGCTGGTGGATGATTTGATTTCTTATATGGCTGTTGGAGCTCGTTCTGTAGAGGATCAACAGCACCGTTTTGTAGCGAGCGGAGCAGATTTCTCAACAGGATTTAAAAATCCCACATCTGGAAATCTCAATGTTATGTTTAACGGGATTTATGCAGCGCAAAATAAACAGAGTTTCCTCTTTCTTGGTAAAGAGGTGGAAACAACGGGGAATCCATTGTCCCACGCAATTCTTCGCGGTGCCTTGAATGAATACGGGAAAAATATTCCTAACTACTACTATGACAATTTGATGGATACCATTGCCCAGTATGAAAAGATGGGCTTAGAAAATCCCTTTATCATCATTGATACCAATCATGACAATTCAGGCAAGCAGTACATGGATCAAATCCGTATCGTTCGTCAGACCTTGATTAACCGTGACTGGAATGAGAAAATCAAGAAATACGTTCGTGGTTTTATGATTGAGTCCTATCTAGAAGATGGACGTCAAAATGAACCAGAAGTTTTTGGGAAGTCCATTACAGATCCGTGTCTAGGCTGGGACAATACAGAAGCACTTGTTCGCGAAATTTACCAAACGCTAGGAGAGTAAGATGGCATTTATCGAAAAAGGTCAAGAAATTGATATTGAAGCAATCAAGGCTGAGACCCAGTTGTCACCTGAAGCCTTGCGAAAGAAAGAAGTCCGCGATAGAGAGTTGGCAGCCATCATCTCGGGTGAGGACGACCGAATCCTTTTGGTGATGGGGCCTTGCTCTTCGGATAATGAAGAAGCAGTGCTCGAATACGCTCGTCGCTTAGCAGACTTGCAGAAAAAAGTTGCGGATAAAATCTTTATCGTGATGCGTGTTTATACGGCTAAACCTCGTACCAATGGAGATGGCTATAAGGGTTTGGTTCATCAGCCCGATACTTCGAAAGCTCCAAGCTTGATTAATGGTTTGCAGGCTGTTCGTCAGCTCCACTACCGTGTGATTACGGAGACTGGCTTGACGACAGCTGATGAGATGCTTTATCCGTCAAATCTCGTTTTGGTTGATGACCTGGTCAGCTACCATGCTGTAGGGGCTCGTTCAGTGGAAGACCAAGAACACCGCTTTGTAGCCTCTGGGATTGATGCTCCGGTTGGGATGAAAAATCCAACATCTGGAAATCTTGGGGTCATGTTTAATGCCATCTATGCGGCTCAAAACAAGCAAACCTTCCTTTACCATGGCCAAGAAGTGGAAACTTCAGGAAATCCCTTGGCCCACGTTATCCTTCGTGGCGCCATGAACGAATATGGTAAAAATGAACCCAACTTCTACTATGAAACCCTCTTAAATGCCATCAATCGCTATGAGACTATGGGACTTGAAAATCCCTTCATTATCATCGATACCAATCATGACAATTCAGGCAAGCAGTATATGGAACAAATTCGCATTGTTCGTCAAGCCTTGCTGAATCGTGACTGGAATGAAAAGATTAAAAAGATGGTTCGAGGCTTTATGATCGAATCTTACCTAGCAGATGGTCGTCAAAACCAACCAGAGGTCTTTGGTTGCTCCATAACTGACCCTTGTCTAGGTTGGGAAAATACGGTAGCCTTGGTAGAAGAAATTTATACTACCTTAACAAAATAAGTGAAAAGGATGGAGTTGGGGGAATCTCAGCTCCTTTTGTGAGTATGATAGTTGGACACGGAATTGACATCGAAGAATTGGCTTCGATAGAAAACGCAGTTACACGACGTGAGGGCTTTGCCAAGCGCGTGCTGACCCCTAAAGAAATGGAGCGTTTTGCCAGTCTCAAAGGGCGCAGACAAATCGAATACTTGGCTGGTCGCTGGTCGGCTAAGGAGGCCTTTTCCAAGGCTATGGGAACTGGTATTGGAAAACTGACCTTTCAGGATTTGGAAGTTTTGAATAATGAACGTGGGGCACCTTATTTTAGTCAGTCCCCATTTTCAGGAAAAATTTGGCTATCTATCAGCCATACAGATCAGTTTGTGACAGCCAGTGTCATTTTGGAGGAAAATCATGAAAGCTAGTCCACATAGACCAACCAAGGCTCTGATATACCTGGGAGCCATTCGACAAAATATACAACAAATGGGAAGTCATATCCCTAATGGTACGCTCAAATTTGCAGTAGTCAAGGCTAATGCTTATGGACATGGGGCGGTTGCCGTTGCCAAGGCGATCCAGGATGTTGTTGATGGATTTTGTGTTTCCAATATTGATGAAGCCATCGAACTTCGTCATGCTGGACTTAGCAAGAAAATTCTCATCTTAGGAGTTTCTGAAATCGAAGCTGTTGCTCTAGCTAAAGAATACGACATCACCTTGACAGTGGCAGGATTGGAGTGGATTCAAGCGCTGTTAGACAAGGAAGCAGATTTAACTGACTTGACTGTCCATCTCAAGATTGATTCAGGAATGGGACGGATTGGTTTTAGAGAGGCCAGTGAAGCTGATCTGGCTCAAGACTTGCTCAAGCAACATGGTGCTCGCGTTGAAGGAATTTTTACCCACTTTGCGACTGCAGATGAGGAATCAGATACCTACTTTAATGCCCAGTTAGAACGGTTTAAAACTATTTTGGCCAGTATGAAGGAAGTTCCAGAGCTGGTTCATGCCAGCAACTCAGCAACGACCCTCTGGCATGCAGAGACTATTTTTAACGCAGTTCGTATGGGAGATTCTATGTATGGTCTCAATCCAAGTGGAGAGGTTCTAACCTTGCCTTATGACTTGACTCCAGCCTTGACCTTGGAGTCTGCTCTGGTTCATGTCAAGACAGTTCCAGCTGGAGCTTGCATGGGCTATGGAGCCACCTATCAGGCGGATAGCGAGCAAGTCATCGCGACGGTGCCAATCGGATATGCGGATGGTTGGACACGAGATATGCAAAATTTCACTGTCTTGGTAGATGGACAAGCTTGCCCAATCGTCGGACGAGTATCTATGGACCAAATCACCATTCGTCTGCCTAAGATTTATCCGCTCGGAACAAAAGTAACCCTGATCGGTAGCAATGGTGACCAGGAAATCACAGCAACTCAGGTAGCGACCTACCGTGGAACCATTAACTATGAGGTGGTTTGTCTCCTCAGTGACCGCATTCCGAGAGAATATTATTAAAAAGAAAGGAGTGGAGCATGAATCTACATCAACCCTTGCATGTCTTACCTGGTGTGGGGCCAAAGTCAGCAGAGAAATACGCCAAACTAGGAATTGAAAACTTGCAAGACCTCTTGCTCTACTTTCCTTTCCGTTATGAAGATTTCAAAACCAAGCAGGTGCTGGAGCTGGAAGATGGCGAAAAGGCGGTTCTGTCTGGTCAAGTCGTGACACCTGCTAGTGTCCAGTATTATGGTTTCAAGCGCAATCGCCTACGTTTTAGCCTTAAGCAGGGAGAAGTCGTTTTTGCGGTGAATTTCTTTAACCAGCCCTATCTGGCTGATAAGATAGAGTTGGGAGCAACCCTTGCTGTTTTTGGGAAGTGGGACCGTGCCAAGGCCAGCCTGACAGGGATGAAGGTCCTGGCTCAGGTGGAAGATGACCTCCAGCCTGTCTATCGTCTGGCTCAAGGAATCAGTCAGGCCAGTCTAGTTAAGGTCATCAAAACGGCTTTTGATCAGGGGTTGGACCTCTTGATAGAGGAAAATCTTCCCCAGTCTTTACTTGATAAATACAAACTCATGTCCCGTTGCCAGGCAGTTCGTGCTATGCATTTTCCAAAAGATTTGACAGAATACAAGCAGGCCCTTCGTCGTATCAAGTTTGAGGAACTCTTTTACTTCCAAATGCAGTTGCAGACGCTCAAGTCTGAAAATAGAGTTCAGGGAAGCGGTCTGGTTCTGAATTGGTCTCAGGAAAAAGTGACGGCTGTTAAGGAATGTTTACCTTTTGCCTTAACCCCAGCTCAGGAAAAAAGTTTGCGGGAAATTTTGACCGACATGAAGTCCGACTACCACATGAATCGTCTCCTGCAAGGAGATGTGGGGAGCGGGAAAACGGTGGTTGCTGGCTTGGCCATGTTTGCCGCGGTGACGGCTGGCTACCAGGCTGCTCTCATGGTGCCAACAGAAATCCTTGCGGAGCAACACTTTGACAGTCTACGGAGCCTCTTTCCAGACTTGAAACTCGCTCTCTTGACAGGTTCCTTAAAGGCCGCAGAAAAGAGAGCAGTCTTGGAGACCATTGCCAAGGGTGAGGCTGATTTGATTATCGGAACCCACGCTCTGATACAAGATGGAGTGGATTATGCTCGTCTTGGCTTGATTATCATCGATGAGCAGCACCGTTTTGGTGTGGGCCAAAGGCGTATTTTACGGGAAAAAGGGGACAATCCAGATGTCCTCATGATGACGGCGACGCCCATTCCACGAACCTTGGCTATCACAGCCTTTGGCGATATGGATGTTTCCATTATCGACCAGATGCCAGCAGGACGGAAGCCGATTGTGACTCGCTGGATTAAGCATGAGCAGCTGCCTCAGGTCTTGACTTGGTTAGAGGGGGAAATTCAAAAAGGTTCTCAAGCCTATGTCATTTCTCCCTTGATTGAGGAATCTGAAGCTCTGGATCTGAAAAATGCCATTGCCTTATCTGAGGAGTTGACAGCTCATTTTGCCGGAAAGGCAGAGGTTGCTCTACTACATGGTAAGATGAAGAGTGATGAAAAAGACCAGATCATGCAGGATTTCAAAGAGAGAAAGACGGATATTCTGGTTTCGACGACGGTTATTGAGGTTGGGGTCAATGTTCCCAATGCGACCGTCATGATTATCATGGATGCCGACCGGTTCGGTCTCAGTCAGCTTCACCAGCTCAGAGGTCGTGTTGGTCGGGGTAACAAGCAGTCCTATGCTGTTCTCGTGGCTAATCCCAAGACGGATTCTGGGAAAGATCGCATGCGTATCATGACAGAAACGACCAATGGATTTGTCCTGGCCGAAGAAGATTTGAAAATGCGTGGTTCTGGTGAGATTTTTGGAACCAGACAGTCTGGGTTACCAGAGTTCCAAGTAGCGGATATTATCGAAGATTTTCCGATTTTAGAAGAAGCCAGAAAGGTTGCCAGCTACATTAGTTCGATAGAAGGTTGGCAAGAGGATCCGGAGTGGCGCATGATTGCTCTCCACTTAGAAAAGAGAGAACATCTGGATTAAGCCTTTTCTAAGAAATCTATAAGCTAGCTTTTAGGTTTGGGTCTTATACTAGAGTCATCAAAAAGAAACGAGGACTCTCACATGACTATTAAAGTAACCTACCAAAAGAAATTCCAAACCGTCAAACTAGAGAAAGGAGCTAGCACCTATTGATACACAGAGAGCGGAAACGCTCTTTTTATTTTTATAAAATGGTCGGCTATAAATCAAACTTAGTCGAGTGATAAAAAGATATTAGTCTCCAAGCCTATTTACTCTTTGACTGAAGCTTGATATAATTGCCCCATCTGAGTAAAGAGGAGTGAAAAGAATGTTAGAAACAAGAACGATTGCTATCCAAGATAGGTATGGAGAACGATTTCAGCATTGTTGGGGATGTGGTCCCAAGAATGATTTAGGCTTACATTTAAAAACCTATCCAAGTATAGATGGGAATAGTTGTATTAGTCGGATAAAGCTTGAAAATGCTTATACTGGTGGAGTTCCATCAAATGTCTTTGGAGGAATGATAGCGACTATTTTTGATTGCCATGGCACGGCCTCAGCAGCTTGGTTTGCCCATCATCAAAAAGGGTTGGAACTGACGGAATCAACTGTGATAGGACGTTTTATTACTGCTCACTTGGAGATTGATTACCTTAGTCCTAGTCCAATTGAAGATGAAATTGTGGTCACTTCTACTCTGGAGGAATTAGGGGAAAGAAAAGCAATTATTGCTATGGAGATGACAGTGGCTACTAAAGTCCGTGCCAAAGCCAAAATGGTAGCAGTTGCTGTGAAGGATCATATGTAAAACGGAAGATTAGAAGTTTAAGATTTTAAAACTACTTTCAGACGATCAGTTTCAGGGAGGAGAATTTAAAATCACTTTCTGTTTACCATTCTTTCTTGCATTGCTTTCCTAGATATGCTACAGTTGTGATAACGATTACAAAACTAAAGGAGCATGCTATGAAAAATCCAGCTTTACTAGAAGAAATCAAGACTTATAGAGGACGGGATGAGATTCCAGAGGACTTTGATGCTTTCTGGGATGAAGAGGTCAAAAAAGTTTCATCTCTTCCAGCCTACCAGTTGGAGGAAAGAGATTTCCATATTCCCCAAGTCAAGTGCTATGAACTTACTTTTGAAGGAACCAATGAAGGCAAGGTCTATGCACGTGTCGTCCTTCCAAAGAGTGAGGAGAAAGTTCCGTTAATCTTCTATTTCCATGGTTATATGGGGCGTGGCTGGGACTGGGCCGACATGCTGGCCTTCACTGTGGCTGGTTACGGTGTTGTTTCCATGGACGTTCGAGGCCAGTCAGGCTATTCGCAAGACGGCTTGCGCTCTCCACTAGGAAATACGGTGAAGGGGCATATCATCCGTGGTGCTGTGGAAGGTCGGAATCATCTCTTTTATAAGGATGTTTATCTGGATATTTACCAGTTGGTTGAAATTGTTGCTAGTCTGCCTCAGGTGGATGAGAAGCGACTTTCTAGCTATGGCGCCTCACAAGGAGGGGCTTTAGCACTAGTTGCAGCAGCGCTCAATCCTCGGATTCAGAAAACAGTTGCCATCTATCCTTTCTTATCAGACTTTAGACGAGTGCTTGAGATTGGCAATACCAGTGAAGCCTATGATGAACTCTTCCGTTATTTCAAGTTCCACGATCCCTTCCATGAAACAGAGGAAGACATCATGGCGACTCTTGCCTATATCGATGTGAAAAATCTTGCCCATCGCATTCAAGGTGAGGTCAAGATGATTACGGGCTTGGACGACGATGTTTGCTATCCTATTACCCAGTTTGCGATATACAACCGCCTAACTTGCGACAAGGCCTATCGCATTATGCCAGAGTATGCTCACGAAGCCATGAATGTTTTTGTCAATGACCAGGTTTACAACTGGCTCTGTGGCAGTGAGATCCCTTTTAAGTACGTAGGATAATGAATGAGAGAGCCTAGGAGCTCTCTTTTTTATGTCCAAAACCTGAAAGTACTTTTAGAAAATTTAAAATATTAAAATATTCTTAAAAGTAAAATCTATTCTGTGGGAACACAGATATAAATATAAGACTTTATTGTATAATAAAGGAAAAGTCACTTGTGAAAGGAGGAAAAAGGCTGCTGGGTGATTAAAAACTCGGGCTCAGCAGAAAATGGGAGAGGATTGGGAGCTCTCATTAAGTTGGTTACTTTCTTGTAAAAACTTGTCTCTTGAGAGACAATAAAAATTTTTAAAGAAAAAGAAAGCGCTTTATTTTATGAAAAACGAAAGGACAAACATGAATTACAAATCTTTAGATCGGAAACAGCGATACGGAATTCGAAAATTTGCAGTTGGGGCAGCATCGGTAGTGATTGGTACAGTGGTATTTGGAGCAAATCCAGTCTTAGCTCAAGAGCAAGCCAATGCAGCAGGGGCCAATACAGAAACTATCGAACCTGGTCAAGGTTTATCAGAATTGCCAAAAGAAGTGTCCTCGGGAGATCTTGCTCATTTGGATAAGAATTTGGCTGGTAAATTGGCAGCAGCTCAAGACAATGGCGTTGAGGTGGACCAAGATCATTTGAAAAAAAATGAGAGTGCAGAATCAGAAACCCCATCCTCTACGAAAACCCCTGCAGAAGATGCAAATAAGGAAGAGGAATCAGAGGATCAGGGAGCTATTCCTCGTGACTATTACTCAAGAGATTTAAAAAATGCTAATCCTGTCCTTGAAAAAGAAGATGTTGAAACCAATGCGGCAAATGGTCAGAGGGTCGATTTATCAAGTGAACTAGACAAACTAAAGAAACTTCAAAATGCTACAGTTCACATGGAGTTCAAACCAGATGCATCAGCTCCACGCTTTTACAATCTCTTCTCGGTATCCAGTGACACCAAGGAAAATGAGTACTTTACTATGTCGGTCCTTGATAATACAGCTCTTATTGAAGGGCGTGGCGCTAACGGGGAGCAGTTCTATGATAAGTATACAGATGCTCCTTTGAAAGTTCGCCCTGGACAATGGAATTCCGTGACTTTTACTGTCGAACAACCGACAACAGAGTTACCTCATGGTCGAGTTCGTCTCTATGTGAACGGTGTCTTATCTCGAACAAGTCTCAAATCTGGGAACTTCATCAAAGATATGCCAGATGTTAATCAAGCTCAACTTGGAGCAACCAAACGGGGCAATAAAATAGTTTGGGCATCAAATCTACAAGTTCGAAACCTAACCGTTTATGATCGTGCTTTAAGCCCAGATGAAGTTCAAACACGGAGTCAACTATTTGAAAGAGGTGATTTAGAAAAGAAACTTCCTGAGGGCGCGAAAATCTCAGAGAAAGAAGATGTCTTTAAAGGGGGAATGCATAACCAACCAAACAAAGATGGCATCAAGAGTTATCGTATTCCAGCTCTTCTCAAGACTGATAAAGGAACGCTGATCGCAGGTGCAGATGAACGCCGTCTCCATTCGAGTGACTGGGGCGACATCGGTATGGTCATCAGACGCAGTGAAGATAAGGGTAAAACATGGAGCGATCGAGTAACCATTACCAACTTACGTGACAATCCAAGAGCTTCTGACCCCTCAATCGGTTCACCAGTGAATATCGATATGACCTTGACTCAAGATCCTGAAACCAAACGCATCTTTGCCATTTATGACATGTTCCCAGAAGGAAAAGGGATCTTTGGAATGTCTTCACAAAAAGAAGAAGCCTACAAAGAAATCAATGGCAAAACCTATCAAATCCTCTATCGTGAAGGAGAAGAGGGAACTTATACTATTCGAGAAAATGGCATAGTCTACACTCCAGATGGTAAGGCGACAGACTATCGCGTTGTTGTAGATCCTGTCAAACCAGCATACAGCGACAAGGGTGATCTATACAAGGGTGACCAGCTACTAGGCAATATCTACTTCACCACAAACAAAACTTCTCCATTTAGAATTGCCAAGGATAGTTACCTATGGATGTCCTACAGTGATGACGACGGGAAGACCTGGTCTGCTCCTCAAGATATTACTCCGATGGTCAAAGCCGATTGGATGAAATTCCTAGGAGTAGGTCCTGGAGTGGGGATTACCCTTCGTACTGGACCACATAAAGGTCGAATCGTCGTTCCTGTCTATACGACCAACCGGGCTAACCACCTCAATGGTTCTCAATCATCTCGAATCATCTACTCAGACGACCATGGTAAGACTTGGCATATGGGTGGTGGTGTCAACGACAATCGTACACTTTATGATGGTACAGTGGTTGATTCAAGTACCATGAATAATTATTATGCTCAAAATACAGAGGCTTCTGTTGTTCAGTTAAACAATGGGGATCTTAAACTATTTATGCGTGGTTTGACAGGTGATCTACAGGTTGCAACGAGTCATGATGGTGGTCTAACTTGGGACAATCACGTTGAACGCTATGATGTGCCAGACGTTTATGTTCAAATGGCTGCGACTCACACGGTTCAAAATGGCAAAGAGTATATTCTCTTAGCAAATGCAAATGGTCCAGGTCGTAAAAATGGTTATATTCGAGTGGCTCGTGTTGAAGAAGATGGTCAGCTAACTTGGTTGCACCACCATTTGATTCAAGAAGGTGAGTATGCTTATAACTCACTTCAACAAATCGGGCCAGATGAATTTGGACTTTTATATGAACACCATGCTCCTGGAGGAGTTCCGTACACACTTTCCTTTAAGAAATTTAACTGGGATTTCTTGACTAAGGAAAGAATTTCTCCTAAAGAAGCAAAAGTAAAATATGCTATCCAAAAATGGCCAGGTATTATTGCGATGGAGTTTGATTCGGAAGTATTGGTAAATAAGGCTCCTACCCTTCAGTTGGCAAATGGCAAGACAGCAACCTTTATGACCCAGTACGATACAAAAACCCTTCTATTTACAGTGGATCCAGAGGATATGGGTCAAAGGATTACAGGTATAGCTGAGGGTGCAATTGAAAGCATGCACAATTTACCAGTTTCTTTAGCTGGCTCTAAACTAAGCGATGGTATTAATGGCAGTGAAGCTGCTATCCATGAGGTTCCAGAGTTCACAGGTGGTGTAAATGCAGAAGAAGCGGCTGTGGCAGAGGTACCAGAGTACACTGGACCATTGGCAACAGCAGGTGAAGAACCAGCTCCAACAGTAGAAAAACCGGAATTCACAGGTGGTGTAAATGCAGAAGGAGCGGCTGTGGCAGAGATACCAGAGTACACTGGCCCATTGGCAACGGTAGGTGAAGAACCGGCTCCAACGGTAGAAAAACCGGAATTCGCAGGAGGCGTTAATGCTGTTGAGGCAGCAGTCCATGAGATTCCAGAGTTCAAGGGTGGTGTCAATGCAGTTCAAGCAGCTTCAAATGACCTGCCAGAGTATAAGGGTGGTGTCAATGGCGCTGAGGCAGCAATCTATGAAGTGCCAGAGTACAAGGGAGAAACCAATCTAATATTGGCAGCTGCAGACAATAAACTATCTCTAGGACAAGATGTGACCTATCAAGCGCCAGCAGCTAAACAAGATGAACTTCCAAATACGGGAAGCAAGGAAACAAGTTCACTGCTTTCCCTTGGGCTTGCAGGCGTACTTTTATCAATCTTTGCATTTGGAAAGAAGAGAAAAGAATAATAAGCAAAAGTTATTATAGCAAGTCTCAGAAGAGATAGCAGGTTTTCAAGCCTGCTATCTTTTTTTGATGACATTCAGGTTGATTCGAAATCATAAGAGGCCTGAAACTACTTTCAGGATAGTCTGTTCTATAAAATACTTTTGAAACTGAAATCTATTCTACTACAAGCTATTGAAAGCGCTTAACAAATGATATATAATAAGCCCATAAGAACAAGAAAGGGAGGAAAGAGGATGCCACAGATCAGCAAAGAAGCCTTGATTGAACAAATCAAAGATGGAATCATTGTCTCTTGCCAGGCACTTCCTCACGAACCGCTTTATACAGAAGCGGGAGGGGTTATCCCCTTGCTAGTCAAAGCGGCTGAGCAAGGTGGAGCAGTCGGTATCCGAGCAAACAGTGTTCGTGATATCAAGGAGATCAAGGAGGTTACGAAACTCCCGATTATCGGGATCATCAAACGTGACTATCCGCCACAGGAGCCTTTCATTACAGCTACGATGAGAGAAGTGGATGAACTGGCTGAACTCGACATTGAGGTCATTGCTCTGGATTGTACCAAACGTGAACGTTACGACGGTTTGGAAATTCAGGACTTCATCCGAAAAGTCAAAGAAAAGTATCCACATCAACTCTTAATGGCTGATACTAGTACTTTTGAAGAAGGGATAGCAGCAGTCGAAGCAGGGATTGATTTTGTTGGAACAACCCTATCAGGTTATACCTCTTATAGTCCTAAAGTAGATGGTCCAGACTTTGAACTGATCAAAAAACTTTGTGAAGCAGGGGTGGACGTCATCGCTGAAGGGAAGATTCATACACCAGAACAAGCTAAGCAAATCCTTGAATATGGGGTGCGAGGTATCGTTGTTGGTGGAGCAATTACTAGACCAAAAGAGATTACGGAACGCTTTGTTGCCGGTCTTAAATAACACAATCTCAAAAAAGAGGAGAGTGGTCGATGCGTCGGATAAAATGAAAACGTATACAAATATAAAGAACTCATTATCCAATATGGATACGCTTATCAATTAGGAGAATACAAATGAAATTTAGAAAACTAGCTTGTACAGTACTTGCGGGCGCTGCGATTCTTGGCCTTGCTGCTTGTGGTAACTCTGGTGGAAGTAAAGATGCTGCAAATTCTGGTAGCGATAGCGGAAAAACAGAAATCACTTGGTGGGCATTCCCAGTCTTCACACAAGAAAAAACTGGTGACGGTGTTGGAACTTATGAAAAATCAATTATCGAAGCTTTTGAAAAAGCAAATCCAGATGTAAAAGTGAAATTGGAAACCATTGACTTCAAGTCAGGTCCTGAAAAGATCACAACAGCTATCGAAGCAGGAACAGCGCCAGACGTACTCTTTGACGCACCAGGACGTATCATCCAATACGGTAAAAATGGTAAATTGGCTGAGTTGAATGACCTCTTCACAGACGAATTCGTCAAAGATGTTAACAATGAAAACATCGTACAAGCAAGTAAGGCTGGTGACAAAGCTTACATGTATCCAATCAGTTCAGCACCATTCTACATGGCTATGAACAAGAAAATGTTGGAAGATGCTGGAGTTGCAAACCTTGTAAAAGAAGGTTGGACAACTGATGACTTTGAAAAAGTTTTGAAAGCGCTTAAAGATAAAGGATATACACCAGGTTCATTGTTCAGTTCTGGTCAAGGGGGAGACCAAGGAACACGTGCCTTCATCGCAAACCTTTATGGCGGTTCTGTAACAGACAAAGACGTAACCAAATATACAACAGACGATCCTAAATTCGTCAAAGGTCTTGAAAAAGCTGCTAGCTGGATTAAAGACGGTCTATTGAACAATGGTTCACAATTTGACGGTGGAGCAGACATCCAAAACTTTGCGAACGGTCAAACTTCATACACAATCCTTTGGGCACCAGCTCAAAACGGTATCCAAGCGAAACTCTTGGAAGCAAGTAAGGTAGATGTGGTAGAAGTACCATTCCCATCAGACTCTGGTAAACCATCTCTTGAATACCTTGTAAACGGATTTGCAGTATTTAACAACAAAGACGATAAGAAAGTCGCAGCTGCTAAGAAATTCGTTCAATTCATCGCAGATGACAAAGAATGGGGTCCTAAAGACGTAGTTCGTACAGGTGCCTTCCCAGTTCGTACTTCATTTGGCAAACTTTATGAAGACAAACGTATGGAAACAATCAGTGGCTGGACTAAATACTACTCACCATATTACAACACTATCGATGGATTTGCTGAAATGAGAACACTTTGGTTCCCAATGTTGCAATCTGTATCAAATGGTGACGAAAAACCAGCGGATGCTTTGAAAGCCTTCACTGAAAAAGCTAACGAAACAATCAAAAAAGCTACAAAACAATAAGCACTAAGTCAGATTGATTCCCCCCTTTTCCCTGTGCACTATGGTGTAAGAAAAGGGGGACTTTTGTTTGAAATGGTAGGAACTGTCACGAAATTAAAATGAAGTTCTTACATAAGCGAATCTTAAAAAATTTCATTTTGGTTTTAAAACAGTTCAAGAAAATCAAAAACTATTCTATTTGAAAGAGAGGTGCCGACTGTGAAAGTCAATAAAATTCGTATGCGGGAAACAGTGATTTCCTACGCTTTCCTAGCACCAGTGTTATTCTTCTTTGTCATCTTTGTCTTGGCTCCTATGATTATGGGATTCATTACAAGTTTCTTTAACTACTCCATGACTAAATTTGAGTTTGTGGGCTTGGACAACTACATTCGCATGTTTAAAGACCCTGTCTTTGTGAAGTCTTTGATCAATACCGTTATCCTGGTTATTGGATCTGTTCCGATTGTGGTTCTCTTCTCTCTCTTTGTAGCATCTCAAACCTATCATCAAAATGCCATTGCCCGTTCTTTCTATCGTTTCGTCTTCTTCCTTCCTGTAGTTACAGGTAGTGTTGCCGTAACGGTTGTATGGAAATGGATCTATGACCCACTATCAGGGATTCTAAACTTTGTCCTTAAGTCAAGCCATATCATCAGCCAAAACATTTCTTGGCTCGGTGACAAAAACTGGGCTTTGCTAGCGATTATGATCATCCTTTTGACAACATCTGTTGGTCAACCGATTATTCTTTATATCGCTGCTATGGGGAATATTGACAACTCACTTGTTGAAGCGGCGCGTGTTGACGGTGCGACTGAATTCCAAGTGTTCTGGAAGATCAAATGGCCTAGCCTTCTTCCAACAACTCTTTACATCGCAATCATTACGACCATCAACTCATTCCAATGTTTCGCCTTGATTCAGCTCTTGACATCTGGTGGTCCAAACTACTCAACAAGTACCTTGATGTACTATCTTTACGAAAAAGCCTTCCAATTGACAGAATACGGCTATGCCAATACCATCGGTGTCTTCTTGGCAGTGATGATTGCCATTGTCAGCTTTGCTCAATTCAAGATCCTCGGAAACGACGTAGAATACTAAAGAAAGGGGACAGTTATGCAACCTACTCAAAAGAAACCTTTAACAGCTTTCACTGTTATCTCAACGATTATCTTGCTCTTGTTGACCGTACTGTTCATCTTTCCATTCTACTGGATCTTGACAGGGGCCTTCAAATCACAGCCTGATACCATTATGATTCCGCCACAGTGGTTCCCTAAAATGCCAACCATGGAGAACTTCCAACAACTCATGGTGCAAAACCCTGCTATGCAGTGGATGTGGAACTCTGTATTTATCTCACTGGTAACCATGTTCTTAGTCTGTGCAACCTCTTCTCTAGCAGGTTATGTCTTGGCTAAAAAACGTTTCTATGGTCAGCGCATTCTCTTTGCAGTCTTTATCGCTGCCATGGCGCTTCCAAAACAAGTTGTCCTTGTACCATTGGTACGTATCGTTAACTTCATGGGAATTCACGATACTCTTTGGGCAGTGATCTTACCTTTGATTGGATGGCCATTTGGGGTCTTCCTTATGAAACAATTCAGTGAAAATATTCCAACAGAATTGCTTGAATCAGCTAAAATCGACGGTTGTGGTGAGATTCGTACCTTCTGGAGCGTAGCCTTCCCTATCGTGAAACCAGGATTTGCAGCTCTTGCGATCTTTACCTTCATCAATACTTGGAACGACTACTTTATGCAGTTGGTTATGTTGACTTCACGTCAAAACTTGACCATCTCACTCGGTGTTGCGACCATGCAGGCTGAAATGGCAACCAACTATGGTTTGATCATGGCAGGTGCAGCTCTTGCAGCCGTGCCAATCGTAACCGTCTTCCTTGTCTTCCAAAAATCCTTCACTCAGGGTATCACTATGGGAGCTGTTAAAGGATAATGCTCTGCGAAAATCGAATTCAAACTACGTCTGCGCTACCATGCCATATTTAAGTATTGCCTGAGGTTAGCTTCCTAGTTTGTTCTTCGATTTTCATTGAGTATAGGAAAAACTGTCTATCAAAATTCAGAAGAATAGGTTATAGATTAAGAGAAATATAGTTTCATAAGTGTCTACAAAATGGAGAGTATGCAGTTACTTTGTGAAGTTTTGTCAGACGCTTATAAACTTAATTTATGATTTTAGTTAACTATCAGAAACGAAGGAAACAGTATGATTTTTGACGATTTGAAAAACATCGCCTTTTACAAGGGAATCCATCCCAATCTAGACAAGGCTATCGACTATCTCTATCAGCACCGTAAGGATTCTTTCGAACTCGGTAAGTATGAAGTTGACGGGGACAAGGTCTTTCTAGTTGTTCAGGAAAATGTCCTCAATCAAGCTAAAAATGATCAATTTGAACACCATAAGAATTATGCAGACTTGCATTTGCTGGTAGAAGGACATGAATATTCGAGCTACGGTTCACGTATCAAAGACGAAGCGGTAGCATTCGACGAAGCGAGCGACATTGGCTTTGTCCATTGTCATGAAAAATACCCACTCTTGTTGGGCTATCACAATTTTGCGATTTTCTTCCCAGGAGAACCGCACCAGCCAAATGGCTATGCAGGTATGGAAGAGAAGGTTCGCAAATATCTCTTTAAAATTTTGATTGATTAAAAGAATCAGGAGGAGCAAACATGGCACAAAAAGGAGTAAGCCTTATCAAGGCAGCATTTGATACAGATAATTTTCTCATGCGTTTCAGTGAAAAGGTCTTGGATATCGTGACAGCCAATCTTCTTTTTGTCGTCTCTTGTTTGCCCATCGTGACGATTGGAGTAGCCAAAATCAGCCTTTACCAAACCATTTTTGAGATTAAGAGAAGCAGACGAGTACCTGTTTTCAGAACCTACCTGAGAGCTTTCAAGCAAAATCTAAAACTGGGTTTCCAGTTGGGTTTGCTGGAGTTGGGCATTGTTTTGCTGAGTCTTTTAGATCTCTATCTTTTCTGGGGCCAGACAGCTTTACCTTTTCAAATTGTAAAAGCCATTTGTTTGGGGATTCTCATCTTCCTCACTCTGGTGATGCTGGCTAGTTATCCCATTGCTGCGCGCTATGATTTGTCTTGGAAAGAAGTGCTACAAAAAGGGCTTATCTTGGCAAGTTTTAACTTTCCATGGTTCTTCCTCATATTAGCCATTCTCTTTCTCATAGTGATGGTTCTTTATCTATCCGCCTTCACTCTCCTTTTGGGTGGGTCAGCTTTTATCCTCTTTGGTTTTGGTTTGCTAGTCTTTCTCCAAGCAGGATTGATGGAGAAAATCTTCGCCAAATACCAGTAGGATGAGGTGTTTCTGAAACTACTTTCAATCGTTACAGTTTCTAAAATACAAGTAGAAACTAAAATCTAAGTGTATACAAGATATTGAAAGCGATTTTCACAAGGTGTATACTAAACTTGTAAAAAATAGAACTGCTCTCAGCAGAAAAAAAGAAATCTTAGGAGAAAATCTATGTCAGATTTGAAAAAATACGAAGGTGTCATTCCAGCCTTCTACGCATGTTATGATGATCAAGGAGAAGTCAGTCCAGAGCGTACGCGTGCCTTGGTTCAATACTTCATTGATAAGGGAGTTCAAGGTCTCTATGTTAATGGTTCTTCTGGTGAATGTATCTACCAAAGTGTAGAGGACCGCAAGTTGATTTTGGAAGAAGTCATGGCAGTTGCTAAGGGCAAATTGACCATCATCGCTCACGTAGCTTGCAACAATACAAAGGATAGTATGGAACTTGCTCGCCACGCAGAAAGTTTGGGTGTAGATGCCATTGCAACGATTCCACCAATTTACTTCCGCTTGCCAGAATACTCAGTTGCTAAATACTGGAATGACATTAGTGCCGCAGCGCCAAACACAGACTATGTGATCTACAACATTCCTCAATTAGCAGGTGTTGCTTTGACTCCAAGTCTCTACACTGAAATGTTGAAGAATCCACGTGTTATCGGTGTTAAGAACTCTTCTATGCCAGTTCAAGATATCCAAACCTTTGTTAGCCTTGGGGGAGAAGACCACATCGTATTCAATGGTCCAGATGAACAGTTCCTAGGTGGACGACTCATGGGTGCCAAAGCTGGTATTGGTGGTACTTACGGTGCGATGCCAGAACTCTTCTTGAAACTCAATGAGTTGATTGCTGAGAAAGACTTGGAAACAGCGCGTGAATTGCAATACGCTATCAATGCAATCATTGGTAAATTGACTGCTGCACATGGAAATATGTACTGTGTCATCAAAGAAGTTTTGAAGATCAATGAAGGTTTGAACATTGGTTCAGTTCGTTCACCATTGACACCAGTAACCGAAGAAGATCGCCCAGTTGTAGAAGCAGCTGCTCAATTGATTCGTGAAACCAAGGAGCGCTTCCTCTAATCCATAAGGAGGTATTTATGACACACTACGTTGCAATTGATATCGGTGGAACCAACATCAAATATGGTTTGATTGACCAAGAAGGCCAACTTGTTGAATCGCATGAAATGCCAACTGAGGCGCAAAAGGGTGGACCCCATATCTTACAAAAGACAAAAGATATCGTAGCCAGCTATTTAGAAAAAGGCCCAGTAGCAGGTGTTGCTATTTCTTCAGCGGGAATGGTCGATCCAGACAAAGGTGAGATTTTCTATGCTGGTCCCCAAATTCCTAACTACGCAGGAACCCAGTTCAAGAAGGAAATCGAGACGAGCTTTTCGATTCCTTGTGAGATTGAAAATGATGTCAACTGTGCAGGTCTTGCTGAGGCAGTATCTGGTTCAGGCAAGGGAGCGAGTGTGACACTCTGCTTGACCATTGGAACAGGTATCGGTGGTTGCTTGATTATGGATGGGAAAGTCTTCCATGGATTTAGCAACTCAGCCTGCGAAGTCGGTTACATGCATATGCAGGATGGAGCTTTTCAGGATCTTGCTTCTACTACAGCCTTGGTGGAGTATGTGGCAGCAGCTCATGGTGATCCAGTTGATCAGTGGAATGGGCGACGCATCTTTAAGGAAGCTACCGAAGGAAACAAAATCTGTATGGCTGGTATTGACCGTATGGTAGACTATCTAGGAAAAGGTCTGGCAAATATTTGCTATGTTGCCAATCCAGAAGTAGTCATTCTCGGTGGCGGTATTATGGGGCAAGAGGCTATCCTCAAACCGAAGATCCGCACAGCCTTAAAAGATGCCTTGGTACCAAGTCTAGCCGAAAAAACACGATTAGAATTTGCCCATCACCAAAACACAGCAGGGATGTTGGGAGCCTATTATCATTTCAAGACAAAACAATCCTAGTTTGGTTCAACCAAACTAGGATTTTCTAACGCGTTTTTGTCTACGATAGCCATTGAGTTTTTTATTTTCCCAATAGCTATTAAAGATTTTCTCCTTGCTTTCACGATTGATTTCCAAAAAGTAGGCATAAACCAAATCTATAAGGAAGAGCATAGGGAGTTGAGCGGATATCCGTTGAATGTAGGAAGGCTGGCTGTGGCTGGCAACAAGAACTGTCTCTGTATAGGCCTGACTATTTTTGTTTGGAGCGCTGGTAAAGAGGATGGTCTTGGCCCCCATCTCTTTTGCGTCTAATAGACTATCTAAAATAGAAGGAGTTGTACCAGAAAGTGAGAAACCGAGTACGAGACAATTTTCATCCATGATGCTGGTCGTCCATGCAAAACCGTCCTGATCGGTTAAGGCTTCACAGACCACACCCAGACGCATGAAACGCAATTTCATTTCACGAGCGACAAGACCGGAACTGCCTGTTCCAAAGAAGTAGACACGCTCAGCATCTTCGATTAACTGGGCGACTCGTTCCAGTTGTTCTTCGTCGATCAAATCCTGCGTTTGTTCTCGCATGATACTGTAGCTTCGCAAAACACGTTTGGTCAAAGGACTATGTTTGTGCGAATGAGTGTCCTGTTTACTAGCCTGGTGCTGGTATTGAAAGATGAATTCTCGGTAACCTGTAAAACCACACTTTTTAGCAAAGCGGGTCAGCGCTGCTTGGGAGATATGTAATTTCTGGGTAACTTGCTGAGAAGAAAGATCATCTTGGATCGTTTCAGGTTGTAAAAAATAGCGAGCGATTTCTTGCTCAAGCTCGGTTAATTCTTCAAAATGGAGGTCGATTATGGTTGCGATGTCTGGCTTGTTCATGAGGCTCCTTTTTATGAGTCAAAGTCTTAAAGGTTAACGCTTTCCTAACTATTACTATCATTATATCATAGAAGTTAGGATAACCAAATAAAAAGGCATTTTCAGTTGAAAGTCAAAAAATGCTTCGACTTTTCCAAGAGTTTCTCCGTAAAATATGGTACAATGAAAAGTACTGAGCTTCACCTGTTTGCTCTATTATTTTAGGGGTAAATGAAGGTGAAAATCGAAAATTTTTCTAGAAAAGAGTCTTAGTTGTATGAGAAAATTCAATAGCCATTCGATTCCTATTCGGCTTAATTTACTGTTTGCCATTGTTATCCTGTTGTTTATGGCCATTATTGGTCGATTGTTATATATGCAGGTGCTCAATAAAGATTTCTATGAAACAAAATTGGCTTCAGCCAGTCAGACAAGGGTAACAACCAGTTCAGCTCGTGGGCAAATCTATGATGCAGCAGGGAAACCCTTGGTAGAAAACACTGTCAAGCAAGTTGTGTCTTTCACACGAAACAATAAAATGACAGCAGCAGAATTGAAGGAGACAGCCAAGAAACTTCTCACATATGTGAATGTAATCTCCCCTAATTTGACAGACCGTCAGATTGCAGACTACTACTTGGCGGACCAGGATGTTTACAAAAAAACAGTCGAATCCTTGCCAAGTGATAAACGCCTGGATTCAGATGGGAACCGCTTATCTGAAGCGACTCTCTACAATAATGCAGTTGAAAGTATTGACGTGAGTCAACTCAATTATACAGATGACCAGAAAAAGGAAATCTATCTCTTTAGTCAGCTCAATGCCGTTGAAAATTTTGCGACGGGCACCATTTCTACGGATGCCTTGAATGATACCCAAGTTGCTCTCGTTGCATCAGCATCCAAGGAATTACCAGGTATCAGTATTTCAACCTCATGGGATAGAAAAGTCCTAGATACTTCTTTGTCTTCAATTGTAGGTAGTGTATCAAGTGAAAAATCCGGTCTTCCAGCGGAGGAAGTGGATGCCTATCTTAAAAAAGGGTATTCTCTCAATGACCGAGTGGGAACTTCCTATCTTGAAAAGCAATATGAAGATGTTCTCCAAGGCAAACGCTCCGTCAAAGAAATCCACCTCGACAAACACGGAAATATGGAAAGTGTAGAAAATGTCGAAGAAGGAAGCAAAGGAAACAATATCAAGTTAACGGTTGACCTAGCTTTCCAGAATGGTGTGGATGATCTACTCAAGAGCTACTTCAACTCGGAGTTGGGTAACGGTGGAGCCAAATACTCTGAAGGAGTCTACGCTGTAGCCCTCAATCCTAAAACCGGTGCAGTTCTAGCTATGTCAGGTGTCAAGCATGATGTCGAATCCGGTGAATTAAGTTCAGATTCGCTTGGAACGATAACCAATGTCTTTGTACCAGGGTCTGTCGTTAAGGCGGCAACCCTTAGCTCTGGTTGGGAAAATGGGGTCTTGTCAGGAAATCAAACCTTGACAGACCAGCCGATTGTTTTCCAAGGTTCGGCTCCTATCAATTCATGGTATACCTTATCCTATGGCTCCTTCCCTATCACAGCAGTTGAGGCTTTGGAGTACTCTTCTAATACCTACATGGTTCAGACTGCGCTAGGGATCATGGGGCAGTCCTACCAGCCAAATATGATAGTCGCAACTGATCAGTTAGAAACTGCAATGGGCAAGTTGCGATCAACCTTTGGGGAATATGGACTTGGAGCTTCAACAGAGATTGACCTCCCAGATGAATCTACAGGATTTACACCAAAAGAATTTGATTTGGCCAACTATATTAATAACGCCTTTGGCCAGTTTGATAACTACACACCTATGCAGTTAGCCCAGTATGTCGCAACCATTGCAAACAATGGCGTACGATTGGCTCCTCACATCGTTGAGGGAGTTTATGGAAACAATGAACAAGGTGGCTTGGGCAATCTAGTTCAAGAAACAGCCACCAAGGAACTGAACAAGATCAATATCTCAGAAGCGGATATGGCTCTCTTGCACCAAGGTTTCTATCAAGTTTCGCATGGAACGAGCGCTCTAACAACTGGTCGTGCCTTTTCAAATGGCTCATCCGTTTCCATCAGTGGGAAGACAGGTACTGCCGAAAGTTATGTCAATGGTGGTCAAAAAGCCAATAATACCAACGCAGTTGCTTATGCTCCGTCTGATAATCCTCAAATCGCGGTCGCAGTCGTCTTTCCTCATAACACCAACCTAACAAATGGTGTCGGACCTTCAATTGCGCGTGATATTATCAATCTTTATAATCAACAACATCCAATGAATTAGAAAGGAACTTATGCTGTATCCAACACCTATTGCCAAGTTAATTGATAGCTATTCGAAGCTTCCAGGTATCGGGATCAAAACGGCTACCCGTCTCGCCTTCTATACCATTGGAATGTCTGATGACGATGTCAATGAATTTGCCAAAAACCTTCTATCTGCCAAGCGGGAATTGACCTATTGTTCCATCTGTGGCCGTTTGACGGATGATGATCCTTGCTCTATCTGTACGGATCCGACTCGAGACCAGACAACGATCTTGGTGCTAGAGGATAGTCGCGATGTGGCTGCTATGGAAAACATCCAAGAATACCACGGACTCTATCATGTCTTGCACGGTCTCATTTCTCCTATGAATGGTATCAGTCCAGACGATATCAATCTCAAGAGCCTCATGACCCGTCTCATGGATAGTGAGGTTTCAGAGGTAATCGTGGCAACCAATGCGACAGCAGATGGGGAAGCGACGTCTATGTACCTCTCTCGTTTGCTCAAACCAGCTGGTATCAAGGTCACTCGCCTAGCACGAGGCCTAGCCGTGGGAGCAGATATCGAGTATGCGGATGAGGTCACACTCTTACGAGCTATTGAAAATCGGACAGAGTTGTAGGTGAAGACCAGTTTACAAACTCAATTCATTATACAAAAATCGAGGAGACCGACTTTGTTTTTATCGGTCTCTTTTTATGTTTTTTGAAGATCAGTATTAGCTTCAAGTTTTAAAAAAGAAGCAAATATGATATACTAAAGAACGAATATTCTATTAGAATTAGGACAAGCAATATGAAACAAACAATTATTCTTTTATATGGTGGGCGTAGTGCAGAGCGTGAGGTGTCTGTATTGTCAGCTGAAAGTGTCATGCGTGCGGTCAACTACGACCGTTTCACAGTCAAGACTTTCTTTATCAGCCAGTCAGGTGACTTTATCAAGACTCAGGAATTTAGCCAGACTCCAGGTCAAGAGGATCGTCTCATGACCAATGAAACGATTGATTGGAATAAGAAAGTTGCACCAAGTGCCATCTACGAAGAAGGTGCAGTGGTCTTTCCAGTTCTTCATGGTCCTATGGGAGAAGATGGCTCTGTTCAAGGATTCTTGGAAGTTTTGAAAATGCCCTATGTCGGTTGCAATATCTTGTCATCAAGCCTTGCCATGGATAAAATCACGACCAAGCGAGTTTTAGAATCTGTAGGGATTGCCCAAGTTCCTTATGTGGCTATCGTCGAAGGGGATGATGTGACTTCTAAAATCGCTGAAGTTGAAGAAAAATTGACTTATCCAGTCTTCACGAAACCATCAAACATGGGTTCAAGTGTCGGTATTTCTAAGTCTGAAAACCAAGAAGAACTCCGTCAAGCTTTGGAACTTGCCTTCCAATATGACAGCCGTGTCTTGGTTGAGCAAGGAGTGAATGCTCGTGAAATTGAGGTTGGTCTCTTGGGAAACTACGATGTCAAGAGTACACTTCCTGGTGAAGTGGTCAAGGATGTTGCCTTTTATGACTATGATGCCAAGTATATTGACAACAAGATTACAATGGACATCCCAGCCAAGATTAGTGATGATGTAGTAGCTGTCATGCGTCAAAATGCAGAAACTGCCTTCCGTGCGATCGGTGGCCTTGGTCTATCTCGTTGTGATTTCTTCTATACAGATAAGGGCGAGGTTTTCCTAAACGAGCTCAATACCATGCCAGGTTTTACCCAGTGGTCTATGTACCCACTACTTTGGGACAATATGGGAATCAGTTACCCAGACCTAATCGAGCATTTGGTTGACCTTGCCAAGGAAAGTTTTAATAAGCACGAAGCGCATTTGCTATAAAAATGAAAGAGGGGTAGAAGCCAGGAACATCGCCTGCAAGGTGATTAGAGTTCGTGGACTTCAACCCTTTTTAAAGGAGTAGAAATGAAATTAACAATCCATGAAGTTGCCCAAGCTGTTGGAGCTAAAAATGATGTCAGTATCTTTGAGGATGCCCAGTTAGAAAAGGCTGAGTTTGACAGTCGTTTGATTGGGACGGGAGATTTGTTTGTGCCACTCAAAGGTGCGCGTGATGGTCATGACTTTATCAAAACAGCTTTTGAAAATGGTGCAGCAGTAACCTTGTCTGAGAAAGAGGTTGCAAATCATCCCTACATCCTAGTAGACGACGTGTTGTCTGCCTTTCAAACTCTCGCAGCCTACTATCTTGAAAAAACAGCGGTTGATGTCTTTGCGGTCACGGGTTCAAATGGTAAAACAACGACCAAGGATATGTTGGCGCACTTGCTATCAACAACCTACAAGACCTACAAAACTCAGGGCAATTACAATAACGAAATTGGTCTTCCTTACACAGTTCTTCATATGCCAGATGATACTGAAAAGTTGGTCTTGGAAATGGGACAGGATCACCTAGGAGATATCCATCTCTTGTCTGAATTGGCTCATCCTAAGACAGCCATTGTGACCTTGGTTGGAGAGGCTCATTTGGCCTTTTTCAAAGACCGTTCGGAGATTGCTAAAGGAAAAATGCAAATTGCTGATGGTATGGCACCAGGTTCTTTGCTTTTGGCACCAGCTGACCCGATTGTAGAGGACTACTTGCCTACAGATAAAAAAGTGATCCGTTTTGGGCAAGGGGCAGAATTGGAAGTCACAGACTTGATTGAGCGCAAGGATAGTCTGACCTTTAAGGCTAATTTTTTGGAACAAGCCCTCGATTTGCCAGTGACAGGTAAGTACAATGCCACCAATGCTATGATTGCATCCTATGTTGCCCTACAAGAAGGAGTTTCAGAGGAGCAAATTCGTCAGGCCTTTCAGAACCTAGAATTGACCCGTAATCGTACTGAGTGGAAGAAAGCAGCCAATGGAGCAGATATTCTGTCTGACGTATACAATGCCAATCCAACTGCTATGAAGTTGATTTTGGAAACATTTTCTGCCATTCCAGCTAATGAAGGGGGCAAGAAAATCGCTGTCTTAGCAGACATGAAGGAATTAGGTAGCCAGTCTGTTCAACTCCATAACCAGATGATTTTGAGCCTCTCGCCAGATGTGCTGGATACCGTTATTTTCTATGGAGAAGACATTGCCGAATTGGCACAACTGGCTAGTCAAATGTTCCCAATCGGTCATGTATTCTACTTTAAGAAAACTGCGAGCGAAGATCAATTTGAAGACCTAGTCAAGCAGGTCAAGAAAATCCTTGGAGCTAATGATCAAATCCTGCTCAAAGGCTCAAACTCTATGAATCTAGCCAAGTTGGTAGAAAGTTTAGAAAATGAATGCAAGTGATTTTACCAAGTATCTGCAAAGAATGCTAGCCATTACGGATACTGGATTAACCTTTACAAAAGATCCTTTCGACCGTGAGCGCTACGAGGACTTGCGAAGTCTGTTATCTGAAATGTTGAATCAGGTATCAGACCTCGATGCAGAAGAAGTTGCAGAAGTCTTGAAACCAACTTCCGCTTATGCAACTCCTCTGATGGACGTCCGTGCTTGGATTGTTGAGGATGAAAAAGTCTGTTTAGTTAGAGGAAAAGGAGAGGATAGTTGGGCTTTGCCAGGTGGCTTTGGTGAAGTTGGTTATTCTCCAACCGAAAATATTCTTAAGGAAATTGAAGAAGAAACTGGTTTTACAGCAAAAGCTGAAAGGTTACTTGCAGTTTTTGACACTAATCGTTTCCAACTACAGAGCAAACAATATGCAAAGTTTGTCTTTGAATGTAAGCTTTTTGATGGACAATTTCAAGAAAATCAAGAGATTGCTGAGCTTCAATTTTTTGCTATTGACCAACTGCCGGCCTTATCTGAAAAACGCATCACCAAGGAGCAAATGGAGATTCTTTGGCAAGTTTATAGAGGACAAAGAGACCAATATGTCGATTAGTTTGTGCTAGAGAAGTCGACAAATCAAAAAAGGGTGTCTGTAAAGTGCATTTCTGCAATACAAATGATATAATAGGTTGCGAATTTAAGACGTAAGTGTTCTATGAATAGCATAGAATCAAGTTTTTTCAAAAAATTTAAAAGCTGGAGAAAGTGAATTTTTTTACCGCCTCTAGCTAGATGAACGAGGAATAGAATATGAATTTGTGGGATAAATTATTTACCACGCAGACATCAGAACCGCCCCAGTTTGAACTCCACTGGTATATTGGTTTGTTATGTTTACTGGCCTTTACTTTCTACGCTTCTTATCGTTTTCGCGACAAAGTGGCTTACCAACGATTTATTCAGATTCTTCAATCTGTTCAACTGATTGTTCTGTATGGCTGGTATTGGGGAAACCATCTGCCCCTGTCAGAAAGTTTACCTTTCTATCATTGCCGTGTAGCCATGTTTGTCTTGCTCCTGATCCCGGGAACCTCTAAGTACAAGCAATACTTTGCCCTTCTAGGAACTTTTGGAGCAACAGCAGCTTTGACTTATCCACTATTTGATCCTTATCCGTTTCCACACGTGACCATTCTGTCCTTCGTTATCGGACATGTGGCACTTTTGGGAAATGCCCTCTTATACTTGTTTAAAAACTATGAAGCTTCCCTGCTCAATTTCAAAAATGTGGCGGTGATTACCTTCACCTTGAACGCTTTGATATGGGTTGTTAATTTAGTTGTCAGTGGGGATTATGGTTTCTTAACGAGACCGCCACTTGTTGGAAATCACGGACAACTTTTGAATTACCTTATTGTTTCGAGCGTTATCGTGATAGCAATTTGCGTAACAGCAAAATTGCTAGAGATTTTTTTACAGCAAAAATCGGAAGAATTTATTCAAGAGAAGGTCTAAAAAGACCTTCTTTTTTGATGGGTTATAAATATTATCGAATTGTTGACAAGAACATCAAAAACTTTTTCCAGAAGAAAAAGTTTCTAATATTTTCTCAAAAAACATGCAGGAAATTTACGAAAAACTAAGCATGATTAGTTTTTTTGTGTTATAATATTCTTTGAATAGCTATGCCCAAACATAGTTATTAAATAGAAGTGAGAAACTTGGAAGATAGAGAGGATGCGATGTAATGACTAGAGATGGTTTTTTTACAGGCTTGGATATCGGAACTAGCTCCATTAAGGTGTTAGTTGCTGAGCATAGAGATGGCGAAGTAAATGTAATTGGTGTTAGTAATGCCAAAAGTAAAGGTGTAAAAGACGGAATTATTGTTGATATTGAAGCAGCTGCTTCAGCAATCAAATCCGCAATCACACAGGCAGAAGAGAAAGCAGGCATTTCTATCAAGTCTGTTAACGTTGGTCTTCCAGCAAATCTTCTGCAGGTCGAACCAACACAAGGAATGATTCCTGTTACGTCGGATACAAAAGAAATCACAGATCAGGATGTTGAAGATGTTGTTAAGTCAGCTTTGACAAAGAGCATGACTCCTGATCGTGAAGTGATTACCTTTATTCCAGAAGAATTCATCGTGGATGGTTTCCAAGGGATTCGTGACCCTCGTGGTATGATGGGTGTTCGATTGGAAATGCGTGGCCTGCTTTACACAGGTCCTCGTACGATTCTACACAATCTTCGCAAGACAGTCGAACGTGTAGGTATCCAGGTTGATAATGTGATTATTTCACCTTTGGCGATTGTAAACTCAGTTCTCAATGAAGGCGAACGTGAATTTGGTGCAACTGTCATTGACATGGGTGGAGGTCAGACTACTGTAGCGACTATCCGCAACCAAGAATTGCAATTCACCAACATCTACCAAGAAGGTGGAGATTACGTTACAAAAGACATTTCTAAAGTCTTGAAAACATCTCAAAGGATTGCAGAAAGTTTGAAACTGAACTATGGTGAAGCTTACGTTCCACTTGCAAGTAATGAAACTTTCCAAGTTGAAGTAATTGGCGAAGTAGAACCTGTTGAAGTGACAGAAAGCTACTTGGCAGAAATTATTTCAGCACGTATCAAACATATCTTTGACCAAATCAAACAAGAGTTGGAAAGAAGACACTTGTTGGATTTGCCAGGAGGTATCGTCCTTATCGGTGGAAATGCAATTTTGCCGGGCGTTGTTGAATTAGCCCAAGAAGTATTTGGTGTTCGAGTAAAACTCTATGTTCCAAATCAGGTTGGAATTCGCAACCCTGCATTTGCTCACGTGATTAGTTTATCTGAGTTTGCTGGTAAATTGACTGAAGTCAATCTTCTTGCTCAAAAAGCAGTTAAGGGAGATGAATTCCTTCGTCAAAAACCAATCAACTTTGGCATTCCAAATCAACGTTTGAATCCTGTGGCGCAACCGAGCCCAACACAGACAACTCCAGTTGAAACTGTACAGGAAACTCCAGCTGCTCCCAAGGAAGAATTCCAAGCAAGTTCTCAAAGTAAACCGAAGCTAACAGAACGTTTCCGTGGTTTAATCGGAAGCATGTTTGATGAATAAAAGAGGATAAGAAATTATGACATTTTCATTTGATACAGCAGCAGCTCAAGGCGCAGTTATTAAGGTAATTGGTGTCGGTGGTGGTGGTGGTAACGCCATCAACCGTATGGTTGACGAAGGTGTTGCTGGTGTAGAATTTATCGCAGCCAACACTGATGTACAAGCCCTTAGCAGTACGAAAGCAGAAACCGTTATCCAACTTGGTCCAAAATTGACTCGTGGTTTGGGTGCTGGAGGACGTCCAGAAGTTGGACGCAAAGCTGCAGAAGAAAGCGAAGAAGCTTTGACGGAAGCAATCAGCGGTGCAGACATGGTCTTCATCACTGCTGGTATGGGTGGTGGATCTGGTACAGGTGCTGCCCCTGTTATTGCACGTATCGCTAAAGATCTTGGTGCTCTTACAGTTGGTGTCGTGACACGTCCTTTCGGATTTGAAGGAAGCAAACGTGGTCAGTACGCTGTAGAAGGAATCAATGAACTTCGCGAGCATGTTGATACTTTGTTGATTATCTCTAACAACAACTTGCTTGAAATTGTTGACAAGAAAACACCGCTTCTTGAAGCTCTTAGTGAAGCAGATAACGTTCTTCGCCAAGGTGTTCAAGGGATTACTGACTTGATCACGAACCCAGGATTGATTAACCTTGACTTTGCTGACGTGAAAACTGTAATGGCAAATAAAGGGAATGCCCTTATGGGTATCGGTATTGGTAGTGGTGAAGAGCGCGTTGTTGAAGCAGCTCGTAAAGCAATTTACTCTCCACTTCTTGAAACAACTATCGATGGTGCCGAGGATGTGATTGTCAACGTTACTGGTGGTCTTGATTTAACTTTGATTGAAGCAGAAGAAGCTTCAGAAATCGTTAACCAAGCAGCTGGTAAAGGTGTAAACATCTGGCTTGGAACATCTATCGACGAAAGCATGAAGGATGAAATCCGTGTGACTGTTGTAGCGACAGGTGTTCGTCAAGAACGACTAGAAAAAGTAGTCGGGTCTGCTACCAACCAACCAGTTGGTCGACTATCAACTAAAACTCCACAAGCACACACATTTGACCGTCAATTCGACTTGAAAGAGACAGCAGAACTGCCTAAATCAAGTCCACGTCGCTTTGAAACCAACCAAGCATCTGCTTTTGGAGATTGGGACTTGCGCCGTGAGTCAATTGTTCGCCAAACAGATCCCGTTGTTTCACCAGTTGAACGCTTTGAAACACCAGTTTCACAAGATGAGGATGAATTGGATACACCTCCATTCTTCAAAAATCGTTAATCAATGAATTTGAAAAAAAATACTGAATTAGTTTTTCAGCAAATTGCTGATGCTAGTCAAAAAGCCAACCGTAATCTAGATGCTGTTTCAGTAATCGCAGTGACAAAATATGTAGATGTACAAACAGCGGAAGCTTTGCTTCCGCTTGGCATCCATCATATCGGTGAAAATCGGGTTGATAAATTTTTAGAAAAATATCAAGCCTTGAAAGATTACCCAGTCACTTGGCATTTAATAGGAACACTACAGAGACGGAAAGTAAAAGAAGTAATCCCATATGTGGATTACTTTCATGCTTTAGACTCTCTAAAATTAGCCCAGGAAATTCAAAAGAGAACAGATCATGTTATCAAGTGTTTCTTGCAGGTTAATATTTCTGGGGAAGAAAGCAAGCATGGGTTTTCAAAAGAAGAATTGCTAGAACTTTTGCCAGAATTGGCTAAGTTAGATCAGATTGAGTATGTTGGTTTAATGACCATGGCTCCTTTTGAGGCAGACAGTGATGAATTGAAAGAAATTTTCAAGGATACGCAGGCTCTGCAAGCAGAAATTAGAGAAAAACAAATCCCTAATATGCCGATGACAGAGCTAAGCATGGGAATGAGTCGTGACTTTAAAGAAGCGATTCAGTTCGGCTCAACCTTTGTTCGAATCGGTACAGCATTTTTTAAATAGGAGAGAGCTATGTCTTTAAAAGATAGATTCGATAAATTTATAGATTATTTTACAGAAGATGGAGAAGACGTGACTAACTACCAGACTCAACAAGAGGAAACAGTTAGCCCAGCCATCTCATCTTCTAAAGAATTACCAGCATCTGCTCAGCCGGGATCAGTAAAAGATGCGAATATTACTCGCCTCCATGCTCGTCAACAAGAGTTGGCAAAGCAAAACCATCACTCAGATGAGAAAGTGACGATTGATGTTCGTTATCCAAGAAAGTATGAGGATGCAACTGAGATTGTTGATTTGTTAACTGGAAATGAAAGTATCTTGATTGATTTCCAATACATGACAGAAGTACAAGCGCGTCGCTGCCTTGATTACTTGGATGGAGCTCGTCACGTCTTGGCTGGAAATATGAAAAAAGTTGCGAGTACGATGTATCTATTGACGCCTGTCAACGTTATCGTGAATATTGAAGATATCAAACTTCCAGATGAATCACAAGGTGCCGAGTTCGGCTTTGATATTAAACGAAATAGAGCAAGATAATGATTTTCTTAATCCGTTTAATTCAAAATGCAGTTAGCATTTACTCCATCATTCTCGTTGCATTTGCTCTTCTTTCATGGTTTCCAAATGCCTATGAAAGTCAACTAGGTCGCTTAGTCATCAGACTTGCTCGTCCAGTTATTGAGCCACTTCGTAAGCTCAATTTACAATTTGCTGGTCTTGATTTCACGGTTTGGGTCGCGCTGATTCTAATCCAGTTTCTTGGAAATATCTTAACACGACTAGTACTATTACTATGACAGTAAATCGATCCATTTATCAGCATTTTTCCCAAGATGATATTCCCTTTATTGATAAGGGATTAGAGTGGATAAGGCGGGTAGAAGATACATATGTACCGGTGCTTACTCCTTTTATCAATCCCCATCAAGAACAGATTTTAAGGGTGCTTGCTGGGACATATGGACTGGGTTGCCAAAGTAGTGGTGATTTTCTTCCGACAGAGTCGGTTCGTGTTCTTCTCTATCCAGATTACTTTGAACCGGAAATATCAGATTTTGAAATGGCCTTGTTGGAAATTCGCTATCCGAGTAAGTTTGAACAGCTGAGCCATGGAAAAATATTGGGAACAATCATCAACCAGCTAGGAATTGACCGTAAATTATTTGGTGATATCTTGGTAGATGAAAAGAGAGCACAGATTTTTGTCAATCGTGATTTTATTCCTCTTTTTCAGGATGGGATAAGAAGGATTGGCAGACTTCCTGTATCGCTGGAGGAACTTCCTTTTACCGATAGGATTATATCTAAAATTGACTTTAGAGAACGAGAAATTTTAGTTTCGAGTTTTCGATTGGATGCCCTCTTATCAAGTGCCTTGAAATTATCTAGAAATCAAACTAGTCAACTGATTGAGAAAAAATCTGTCCAGGTGAACTATCATCTGGTTGAAAAAAGTGATTACCAGGTTGCCGTTGGAGATTTGATCAGTGTGAGAAAGTTTGGTCGTCTAAAAGTTGTCAAAGACAATGGACAGACAAAAAAAGACAAGATAAAATTAAGCATTCAATTATTATTAAGTAAGTGAGGAAAAGTATGCCAATTACATCGTTAGAAATTAAAGATAAAACCTTTGGTACAAGATTTAGAGGTTTTGACCCAGAAGAAGTAGATGAATTTCTTGATATCGTTGTTCGTGACTATGAAGATTTGGTTCGTAGTAATCACGACAAAGAGACACACATCAAGAGTTTGGAAGAACGTTTGTCTTACTTTGATGAGATGAAAGATTCCTTGAGTCAGTCAGTTTTGATTGCTCAAGATACAGCGGAGCGTGTCAAACAGGCTGCTCAAGAACGTTCAAACAATATTATTCAACAAGCTGAACAAGACGCTCAGCGTTTGCTTGAAGAAGCAAAATACAAGGCAAATGAAATTCTCCGTCAGGCAACAGATAACGCTAAGAAAGTGGCTGTTGAGACAGAAGAGTTGAAGAACAAGAGTCGTGTATTCCATCAACGCCTCAAGTCTACGATTGAAAGTCAATTGGCTATTGTTGAGTCATCAGATTGGGAGGACATTCTTCGCCCAACAGCAACGTATCTTCAAACAAGCGATGAAGCCTTTAAAGAAGTGGTGGGGGAAGTTCTTGGTGAAACTATTCCTTCACAACCTGAGGAAGAGCCTATTGATATGACTCGTCAATTCACACCAGAAGAGGTTGCTGAGTTGCAAGCTCGTATCGAGGCTGGAAATAAAGAATTAGCTGAGTTTGAAGCTCAACAAAATCAACAGACAGATGAAAGTGAACAACATGAAGAGCCAGTTGAGGTAGAGGCTACTGCAGCAACTGAGGAAGATGCAAACAAAGAATCTGTTCTTATCCTATAAAAGTAAATGTGAGAACAAAGTCTAACCAACTATATTTTCAGCGAGCGGGAGATGGTGTGAGCCCTGCAATCCCTAGTCGTTAGATTATCCTCTCAACGAATCCAGTCTGAAAACAGTAAGACTGGACGTTCCCCACGTTACGGGAAAAGAGGAAAAGAGACACTGTCTTTTTTCGAACAAAGGTGGTACCACGATTTTCGTCCTTTTTGGAAGTCGTGGTTTTTAATTTGTTAATATTTATAAAGGAGATACCATGAAACTCAAAGATACCCTTAACCTTGGGAAAACAGCTTTCCCAATGCGTGCAGGACTTCCTACCAAAGAGCCAGTTTGGCAAAAGGAATGGGAAGATGCAAAACTTTACCAACGTCGTCAAGAATTGAACCAAGGAAAACCACATTTCACCTTGCATGATGGACCTCCGTATGCAAACGGAAATATCCACGTTGGACATGCCATGAACAAGATTTCCAAAGATATTATTGTTCGTTCTAAGTCTATGTCAGGATTTTACGCTCCTTATATTCCTGGTTGGGATACACATGGTTTGCCAATCGAGCAAGTCTTGGCAAAACAAGGCGTGAAACGTAAAGAAATGGACTTGGTTGAGTACTTGAAACTTTGCCGTGACTATGCTCTTTCTCAAGTAGATAAACAACGAGAAGACTTTAAACGTTTGGGTGTTTCTGGTGACTGGGAAAATCCTTATGTGACCTTGACTCCAGACTATGAAGCGGCTCAAATCCGTGTCTTCGGTGAAATGGCTAAGAAAGGCTACATCTACCGTGGTGCCAAGCCGGTTTACTGGTCATGGTCATCTGAGTCAGCTCTTGCAGAAGCAGAAATTGAATACCATGACTTGCTTTCAACTTCCCTTTACTATGCTAACCGCGTCAAAGATGGCAAAGGTGTCCTAGATACAGATACTTATATCGTCGTATGGACAACTACACCATTTACTATCACAGCATCTCGTGGTTTGACAGTTGGAGCAGATATTGATTATGTATTGGTACAACCAGCTGGCGAATCTCGTAAGTTTGTGGTTGCTTCAGAATTACTGAATAGTCTTTCTGAGAAATTTGGCTGGGCTGATGTTCAGGTCTTGGCGACCTACCGTGGTCAAGAATTGAATAAAATTGTGACAGCTCACCCATGGGATACGGCTGTAGATGAGTTGGTGATCCTCGGTGACCACGTTACGACTGACTCTGGTACTGGTATCGTCCATACAGCTCCTGGTTTTGGTGAGGACGACTACAATGTCGGTGTTGCTAACGGCCTTGAAGTTGCTGTAACAGTTAACGAACGCGGTATTATGATGGCCAATGCTGGCTCTGACTTTGAAGGTCAATTTTATGACAAGGTTGTACCAACTGTTATCGAAAAACTGGGCGATTTGCTCCTTGCTCAAGAAGAAATCTCCCACTCATACCCATTTGACTGGCGTACGAAAAAACCAATCATCTGGCGTGCAGTACCACAATGGTTTGCCTCTGTATCTAAATTCCGCCAAGAAATCTTGGATGAAATTGAAAAAGTGAAATTCCACTCAGAATGGGGTAAAGTTCGTCTTTACAACATGATTCGTGACCGTGGCGACTGGGTTATCTCTCGTCAACGTGCTTGGGGTGTTCCACTTCCAATCTTCTATGCTGAAGATGGTACAGCAATCATGACAGCTGAAACGATCGAGCACGTGGCTCAACTCTTTGAGGAACACGGTTCTATCATCTGGTGGGAGTGTAATGCTAAGGATCTCTTGCCGGAAGGATTCACCCATCCAGGTTCACCAAATGGCGAGTTCAAGAAAGAAACAGATATCATGGACGTTTGGTTTGATTCAGGTTCATCATGGAATGGGGTTGTAGTAAACCGTCCAGAATTGACTTACCCAGCAGACCTTTATCTTGAGGGTTCTGACCAGTATCGTGGTTGGTTCAACTCTTCACTCATCACATCTGTTGCCAACCATGGCGTAGCGCCATACAAACAAATCTTATCACAAGGATTTGCCCTTGACGGTAAGGGCGAAAAGATGTCTAAATCCCTTGGGAATACCATTGCTCCAAGTGATGTTGAAAAGCAATTTGGTGCGGAAATCTTGCGTCTCTGGGTAACAAGTGTGGACTCAAGCAACGACGTGCGTATCTCTATGGATATCTTGAGCCAAGTCTCTGAAACTTACCGTAAGATCCGTAACACTCTTCGTTTCTTGATTGCTAACACTTCTGACTTTAACCCAGTTCAAGACGTAGTAGCTTACGATGAGCTTCGTTCCGTTGATAAGTACATGACCACTCGCTTTAACCAGCTTGTGAAGACCATTCGTGATGCCTATGCTGACTTTGAATTCTTGACAATCTATAAGGCCTTGGTGAACTTTATTAACGTTGATTTGTCTGCCTTCTACCTTGACTTCGCCAAAGACGTTGTTTACATCGAAGGTGCCAAATCACTGGAACGTCGTCAAATGCAGACTGTCTTCTATGACATTCTTGTCAAAATCACAAAACTCTTGACTCCAATTCTTCCTCATACTGCGGAAGAAATCTGGTCATATCTTGAGTTTGAAGCTGAAGACTTCGTTCAATTGTCAGAATTACCAGAAGCTCAAACCTTTGCTAATCAGGAAGAAATCTTGGATACTTGGGCAGCCTTCATGGACTTCCGCGGACAAGCTCAAAAAGCCTTGGAAGAAGCTCGTAATGCAAAAGTAATCGGTAAATCACTTGAAGCTCACTTGACAGTTTATCCAAACGAAGTTGTGAAAACTTTGCTTGAAGCAGTAAACAGCAATGTAGCTCAACTTTTGATCGTGTCAGAATTGACCATTGCAGAAGGACCAGCTCCAGAAGCTGCTGTTAGCTTCGAAGATGTAGCCTTTACAGTTGAACGCGCTGCAGGTGAAGTATGTGACCGTTGCCGTCGTATCGACCCAACAACAGCAGAACGCAGCTACCACGCAGTCATCTGTGACCACTGTGCAAGCATCGTAGAAGAAAACTTTGCGGATGCAGTCGCAGAAGGATTTGAAGCGAAATAATCAGAATAGACTGAGAAAGGTCGCTAAAATCATAAAAACGCATAATATCAAGAGTTCAAGTACCTTGATATTATGCGTTTTATCATGGGGAAATTTACTAGTCCATTTACTCCAATGAAGTTCTTTCTAGCCTGTCCGTGTAGATAATTAACATAATCAACTATTCAGTTTTCTCATAATTTTATATTTCTACTAATTATAAAGAGACTATAGAACTTAAAATTATTTTTTGAAAATCAATATTTATTATAAAATTTTATAAGATTGTTTAATTTTTAGAGAAATTATGATAGAATAATACCTATAAAAATTTTAAGGAGATTATTATGAAAACAAATACACTTGCTCGTGTTAACGCTATTTTTGGTCTTATTTCAGGAATTGTATTGCTTTTAGCGCCAGTCATCATGTTTATCATGGCTGTTGGAGCTGCTGCGGCAACTGAAGACGCAGATGTAACAGTTGGGACATTGACAGGGCTCTCAATTATTTTGTCATTGGTTAAAATTGCTGTTTTAGTGTTGGGAATTGTGGCTATTGTTTATTATAAAGATGATGAACGTGTTACGAATGCACCTTCTGTTTTGCTCATTGTAGGTGGTGCGGTCGGCTTGATTCCATTTTTGGGATGGGTAGGTGGAATTCTAACCATTATTGGTGGTTCACTTTACTTTGGAACATTGAAAAAATTTGTAATTGAAGAGTAGTAGTTTTCCAATTATTTTTTGGGGACTATTTCATCCTCTATCGAGAACAATTATGATAGTGCGATAAAGAGAAGACTGCTAAGCTCTTCTCTTTTTAGTTGATTTTAACTAGCTTTTTTGTGAAAAATTGTGTAAAATAGAATAGATAAACGAGGGAAACCTCGAAAAATAAAAGGAGAATCCATCTAATGGTAAAATTGGTTTTTGCTCGCCACGGTGAGTCTGAATGGAACAAAGCTAACCTTTTCACTGGTTGGGCTGATGTTGATTTGTCTGATAAAGGAACACAACAAGCGATTGACGCTGGTAAATTGATCAAGGAAGCTGGTATCGAATTTGACCAAGCTTACACTTCAGTATTGAAACGTGCGATCAAAACAACAAATTTGGCTCTTGAAGCTGCTGACCAATTGTGGGTTCCAGTTGAAAAATCATGGCGCTTGAACGAACGTCACTACGGTGGTTTGACTGGTAAAAACAAAGCTGAAGCTGCTGAACAATTTGGTGATGAGCAAGTTCATATCTGGCGCCGTTCATACGATGTATTGCCTCCTGCAATGCCTCATGATGACGAATACTCAGCTCACACTGACCGTCGTTACGCTTCACTTGACGACTCAGTCATTCCAGATGCTGAAAACTTGAAAGTGACTTTGGAACGTGCCCTTCCATTCTGGGAAGATAAAATCGCTCCAACGCTTAAAGATGGTAAAAACGTATTCGTAGGTGCTCACGGTAACTCAATCCGTGCCCTTGTAAAACACATCAAACACTTGTCAGATGATGAAATCATGGGTGTAGAAATCCCTAACTTCCCACCATTGGTATTCGAATTCGACGAAAAATTGAACGTCGTAAAAGAATACTACCTTGGAAAATAATCTATAAACAGAAAGCCTAGGATTCCTAGGCTTTTTGTTTTTGCTTCTGGTTTCCAACTAGTTGAAAAAACGTTATAAATGATAGTAAAGAGTTACTTAATTGTAAGAAAGAGAGAAAGACGATGGCTTACAGGCTCTTTGTCAACTGTAGTGGGTTGATGAAAAGGGCTAGTAAGGTGAAACGATCTAATCGAGTGGTTATTCTAGGGTAATTAAAAACGATTTATCGTGCTGAAAATTTAGAAATGGCAGTACAAGCTTTAGAGAACTTTATCGCTGAATGGAAGCCAAAGTATAGGAAAGTCATAGAAAGTCTGGAGAATACGGATAATCTTTTAACTTTTTTCTAGTTTCCCTACCAAATTTGGCACAGCATTTATTCGACAAAGCTCATTGAGTCTCTCAACAAAGAAATTAAACGTCAAACGAAAAAGAAGGTTCTTTTTCCTAACGAAGAAGCCCTGGACCGTTACTTAGTTACTTTGTTTGAAGATTATAATTTCAAGCAAAGTCAACGAATCCATAAAGGGTTTGGTCAATGTTCTGACACACTTGAAAGCTTATTTGATTAGCACTCCATAACTCTACTTGAGTGTTTACACATAATTATTGACAGTATCTAAAGCGTTTTTAGTGTAATTCGTATATAGTTGTTGACAAAACATTTTAACAGTAAAAGAGTGCAACTTTATTTGTTCACTCTTTTTTTGCGTATAACAGAAAAATTTTTGATAAATAGAATAGTATTGCTACTTATTTATCAAAAATTTACGATGATTAGACGAAAGAATACTTTGCCCCAAAAATAGCATTTAGAAATATTTAGAAGATAAATAATATGTCGCAATGCTCCAAATGGTTAGTTTTCTAAGTGTAAGCTTGTTCTTAGGCAGGCTATTATTCCTTTACTAAAGGTAAAGAAATGGTGACTTTTAAGCCTGGATGATTGTCTAAAAAAACAATTTCACCTTGATGTAATTTAATAATTTGTTTGGTGATAACTGTTCCCATACCATGTGATTCATAATTAGTTGATTTTTGATTTAGCTCAGTAATTTTTTGAGCTGTAATATCTCCTTGATCCGCAATGACGATGAGCACTTTATTATCAGATAATTGATAAGTCAGATCAATCTGGTTAGAGCCGCTGTGCATAATACTATTAAGCAAGAGATTTCTAAAAGCTCTTGCTAATAAAGTTACCTCTCCTTTTACCAACACTGTCTCGGCAGGCAAATCAAAATGAAGTGCAATTGTTTCATAATTATTCAATATATCGGCAATTACTGTTCGTAGGACAGCAACCAAATCAAGATTGGAAAATTCGGAGTGACGCTTTTGGTTATCCAATAAGTAGCTCATATTGAGATTAGAAATCATTTCTTTCATAGTTTGAATCTGATTTTCAATTTCCTCTGTCTGCTTTCCTTTGCCATATTGCTGCTCTAACTGACTGTTATAACCTGATATGAGCATAAGAGGATTGCGTAAATCATGACTGACCCCTCTAATCCATTGCTCTTTCATCGTGTTGCTTTCTTCCAAAATATGAGATGTTTCATTGAGAGCCGTCTTAATTTCAGAGAAATTTCCCTTTTCTTTAAGAACGACATTTTGACCTTGAGATAAAGAAGTGACAGCAGTAATAATCGGCTCCATCTCCTTTTTAATACGCAACTTTGATCGGCTCAAAAGAATAAAAATAAGTAAAAGAATAATACCCAAGAAAACAAGTCCCAAACTGAGAAAATTCCTAATAAATTGCGTATTAGCATAGAAATTAAATTTTGCTAAGGAATGCTTTTTAGGATAGCCCAAAACTAAAATTTGCTGACCACGTACATAGGAGAAAACAGGGTAATCTTCTAAATACCAGCGCGAAAATTTCACTATATCAGCATTGGTATAATGTCTTTTGAGCTGTTGAGGTAAACGATAAGATTGGACAATATTGCCATCTTGATTCAGTACCATAGCCCAAGTATTTTGTTTATCCATTTCAATTTTGCTGCTTTTATCAAAATTGAAATTATTCTCTTGACTCGATTGAGCGATTTTAGTGTAAAGTAGTTCCGGTTTTTCCTTTCCATATAAACTAAAATAGGCTGAGAAAACCAAACCATAAACAAAAACAAGTCCTATGATTAAAGCCAAGATTAATAGAACATACCTGGTTAATAACTTAGTAAAAAATTTAACGGTATCCATTTAATTCACCTTTAGTTTGTAACCCAAACCTTTAACCGTTATTAAGCTTTCTGGTTTAGAAGGATTGGCTTCGATCTTTTGTCGAATCTTACGAATATGAGCCATTAGGGTATTATCATAGCCTTGGTATTGTAAGCCCCAGACTTTTTCTAAGAGTTGGTCAAAAGTGACAATGCGATTCTTATTATCATATAAGACCTTAAGAATACTGTATTCCTTAGCTGTCAGCTGAATCTCTAGTTTTCCTTTGGTAATCAAGGCTTGGCTAAAATGCACCTGGCAAGCAGGCAAAACAAGGGTATCTTCCTTTTCGGGATAGGCTCTTTTTAAGATGGAAAGAATACGCAACTCCAAATCTCTTGGACGGAAAGGCTTGATAATATAGTCATCTGCCCCTAACTCAAAGCCCTGATATTGTTTTTCTATATCGGAGATTGCCGACAAAAACAAAACAGGAACCATTGAAGTCTTACGGATGCCCTTTAAAACTTCAAATCCTGATCCTTCAGGCAGCATAATGTCTAAAATAACTAAATCAAAAGATTTTTCTTCAAATTGCTCCAAAGCTTCTTTTTGTGATTGTACACTTGTTAGATTGCTAAACCCAGCAATGCTCAATGATTCTTGCACTATTTCTAAAATTTCGGGGTTATCGTCTAAAATTAAGATCTTCTTTTCTTTATAATTCATACTATTACCTCAACAAGACTAGTATAACACATTGCTTCCTTGGTCAAGGACTTTAAAGTAAAAATTAAGGAAGAATTAAGGTAATGAACAGGTTAAAATAAAGGAGGTTCATTATAATGAAAATAGCGAAAGGATATAACATCACTATAAGATTTTTAAAGGAGAAAACAAATGAACAATTATATCGTTGAAACCAACCAATTAAGTAAGGATTTTTCAGGTGAAGTAGCCGTTAATCAGCTCTCTATTCATATTAGAAAAAATGAAATTTATGGTTTTTTAGGACCAAATGGTGCTGGTAAGAGTACTGCTATGAAAATGCTTTTAGGATTGTTGCAACCAAGCCACGGTTCCATTAAGCTCTTTGGCAAAACCTTTAATAGCAATCAAATATCACTCCTCTCAAATGTAGGTTCCCTCATTGAAGAGCCCTCTTACTATGCTAATTTGACCGGTTATGAAAATCTTGAAATTATCCAAAAATTGCTTAAATTACCAAAAAGAAATATTGATGAAGTCTTAAAGATTGTCAGACTTTTCGATCAAAAAGACAAGCTAGTTAAAAATTATTCACTAGGCATGAAACAACGTTTAGGAATTGCGTTAGCTATTGTTAAATTTCCTAAATTACTGATTTTGGATGAGCCAACTAATGGTTTAGACCCTGCCGGTATTCAAGAAATTCGTGAGCTTATCAAGTCTTTACCACAAAAATACGATATGACTATCATCGTTTCTAGCCATATTCTTTCAGAAATTGAACAGATGGCTACAACTGTTGGCATTATCAATCATGGTCAATTACTTTTTGAAGGCCACCTATCTGACCTTGAAGAAGATGAAAAATATCTGTTTGAGACCAGTGATGATGTAACTGCTAAAAGAATACTAATGTTCAATGGTTTTAATTTGGATGATGACCCAAAATTGATTATCAACGATAACAATAAAGTTAATATAGCCACTGCTATTCGACTCTTAGTTGAAAATAATGTTGATATTTATCAAGTTCGTATGATTCGTCGATCGCTGGAAGATGTTTTCCTTGATATGACAGGACGGGAAGGAAGTGTTTTGTAATGCTAAATTTACAATTAGAATTTATCAAATTAAAAAGACGTTCTTTCTTGCTATCTTTGATTGCTATTGTAGCAGTGGGCTTGATTTGGAGTGGCGTTGTTATCAAATATGAATTACCTAAAACACATGAGGCCTATAATGCCATTTATACCATGACTTACTTGAATGATGTTATTTTGCCACTTTTCATTGCAGTTTTAGCGTCTAGACTACTGGAATTGGAACATCTAGGCAAAACTTTTAAACTCTTGCAAACCAGTAACGAAAGCCCTTGGCAACTTTTTAAGGCTAAATTGACTGTGATGGCTATTTTTGCCTTTGTTGTCAGTTTGATTCAAACGCTTTTTCTGAAATTTATTATTCAAGGCATGCAGGTCAGTGTGACACCCGTTTCATTGAGTCTCTTTTTGTTCACAACTTTTTTGGTTTGTCTCTTTCTGTCTTGTTTACATCTTTGCTTAGCTTTTATCTATCCAAAGCCAAGTGTGACAGTGGTAACAGGCTTAATTGGTTCCTTCCTGTCATTTGTAGGTATCGGCGCGTTACCATTTCCTATTCGTATTTTCATTCCTTGGCAATATTTCTCTATGATGGGAATCGCTAAACGGGTGGCTGGAACTAACACTTATCTTTTTCAATATGATAATTCTTATCCCTTTAAATTAGTCACATTATTGCTTATCATTTTTTTAAGCATCTTTGTCAGTAAAAAACTCATTGGAAAGGCGGATCTATTATGATTATTTTTGAATTTAAAAAAATCAAAAAAAGTGCTATTCCGATAACGCTAATCTTCTTTAACCTTATTGGGTCCTTATTGGGAGCAATGATTTACGCTCTCAATCGAGAGGTGCTCCTAGATGGTACACAAGCTCACGTCCTTTGGGGACAAACAGTTTTCTATTCCTCGCAGATATTTACTCCTATTCTGATCGGGATTATCTGTTCCATCAGTTGTCAATTCGAGGAAAGCAATAAAAACTGGCAGCGCTTATTAAGCATTCCAGTTAAAGCCAATCGTATCGTTTTATCAAAAATCACCAGCTTGTCACTAGTCATGGCTATTAGTCAACTGATAGTTCTTCTCTTTTATATTATTAGCGCTTTGGTTTTGAAGGTACCTTTTGCAAATTATCTACTGGACTTTTTGCTTTGGTCTATCACAGGTTGGCTAGCAACCATTACTATTGTCACCATTCAAATTTTTCTTAGTATTCGCTTAAAAAATTTCGCAGTGCCTATTCTTATATCAGCTATTTTGGCTATGGCAGGACTTATGACCCTCTTTATTGGACAAGGTCTTTTTAGAATTTTCCCTTATGCTCAGATTGCTGTTGGTGATCGAGCTCGTTCCTTAGTCCCTTTTACCTTATCTGAATTTATCCTTTTCTTAGTTGTCAATGGTGCTTATATTTTTATCTTCTATACTTTAGCAGTTAGACAGCTTAAAAAGAGATTTATTTAATCTCATTTATAGTAAAAAACAAGAAGAAAGCGAAGATTTATCGTAATTGTTATACAATTAATGATCAGCAAATAAACAGTGGGCTCATTGTCAACTGTAGTGGGTTGATGAAAAGTTACAACCTGGAGAGGACCAAATTGGTTCTCTCCTTTTTGATGTTCAAAGCAATGAGAATTCTAGTTTTAAAGTTGTCAAAGTTCCGGAAGCCAAAAGCATTTCGCTTGATGACTTTGATAAGGTTATTGGTAGCCTCTAGTTTTGCGTTTGAGTAGGGAAGTTCCAGTGCATTCATGATCTTGTCTTTATCTTTCGAAAAGGTCTTGAAAACAGTTTGAAAAATAGGATTTACAGAAGAAATTGTTTCTTCAATAAGACTAAAGAAATGTTCCGTTCGTTTCTCTTGAAAATGAAAGAGTAGGAGTTGATAGAGATTATAGTGCTCTCCAAGTTCTTGAGAGTAGGCAAGTATCTTTTCTAGAACCTCTTTATTGGTCAAGTGTGACCGAAAAGTCGGTCGATAAAATCGTTTATCACTGAGTTTACGGCTATCCTTTTGAATGAGTTTCCAGTAACGTTTCAGTGCTTTATATTCGTGCGATCTCCGATCAAACTGATTCATAATTTGTATGCGTACGCGATTCATTGCTCGATTGAGATGCTGGACAATATGAAAGCGGTCGAGAACGATTTTTGCATTTGGAAAAAGTTTTCTAGCCATATCGTAGTAGGGACTAAACATGTCCATGATAATGACTTTCACACGACTTCTCACCTGTCTAGAATAACGAAGGAAATGATTGCGAATAGTTGCTTGAGTCCGTCCATTATCGTAGTCCTGTGCAATAAAGCTCATCTTACCTTTCTTGAAGCTGTACTCATCCCAGCTCATGTGTTCTGGAAGGTGGTTAAGATCAGACTTGACCTCGAACTCTTTCAATTTACGGATGACTGTCGAAGTAGAGACCGATAAACTTTCGGCGATAGCAGTCATAGGGACTTTCTCGATTAATTTTTGAGTGATTTTCTGGTTGACGATCGTTGAGATTTGGTGGTTCTTTTTGACTAAGGAAGTCTCTGCGACAGCTATTTTTCCGCATACTTTACAACGAAAACGGCGTTTTCTCAATCAAATAAGAGTTTTGTAGCCCGCACACTCTAGATAGGGAATTTTAGATTCTTTTTGGAAGTCATATTTAGCCATTTGTCCTTGACAGTCGAGACACTTAGGAGTAGGGTAATCAAGCTTAGCGATGATTTCTTTATGTGTTTCAGCATCCAGATAATCCAAGATTATGATGTTCTTGTCTTTAATTCCGAGTATGTTTGTGATAAAATTTAATTGTTCCATAAGATTCTTTCTAATGAGGGTTTGGTCACTTTTTCATTATAGGTCTTATGGGGCTTTTTTGTTTTTGCTTCTGGTTTCCAACTAGTTGAAAAAGCGTTATAATGATAATAGGAAGTAATTTGTTTGAGAGAAGGTGTGTCTAATGGCTTATATTGAGATGAAACACAGCTACAAGCGTTACCAGGTTGGGGATACGGAGATTGTGGCTAATCGTGATGTGAATTTTGAAATTGAAAAAGGGGAGCTGGTTATCATACTTGGCGCTTCAGGTGCTGGAAAATCAACCGTTCTCAATCTCCTAGGAGGTATGGATACCAATGATGAGGGGGAGATTTGGATTGATGGTGCCAATATTGCCAATTATAGTTCGCACCAACGAACAAACTATCGTCGTGAAGATGTAGGTTTTGTTTTTCAATTTTACAATCTAGTCTCCAATCTGACAGCCAAGGAAAATGTGGAACTGGCTTCAGAAATCGTGACAGATGCCTTGGATCCTGAGCAGGTCTTGACAGATGTAGGTCTGGCTCATCGCCTCAATAACTTTCCAGCCCAGCTTTCTGGAGGGGAGCAACAGCGAGTCTCCATTGCACGCGCTGTAGCCAAAAATCCTAAAATTCTCCTCTGTGATGAACCGACAGGTGCCTTGGATTACCAGACGGGGAAGCAAGTCTTGAAGATTCTCCAAGACATGTCTCGTCAAAAGGGAGCGACGGTGATTATCGTGACCCACAATGGCGCGCTAGCACCTATTGCAGATCGCGTGATTCATATGCGTGATGCTACGGTCAAGAGTATGACAATCAATGAGCATCCGCAGGATATCGATACATTGGAGTATTAGGATGAAAAAAACATATCGGAAAGACCTATTTCAGTCAGTGAGGACTTCAAAAGGACGCTTTGTTTCTATCTTAACCTTGATGATGCTGGGTTCTTTAGCCCTAGTAGGTCTTAAAGTAGCCAGTCCAAACATGGAACGTACGGCAGAAGATTATCTCCGTAAAGCCAATACTCTGGATCTGGCCGTGATAGCTGATTATGGCTTGGACAAAGAAGACCAAGACGAACTAAAGACCATTCAAGGAGCAAGTGTTGAGTTTGGCTATATGGCAGACCTAACAGTTGAAAATAGTGAGGAAGCGGTTCGACTTTATTCCAAACCAGAGAGCATTTCAACCTTCCAAGTGACAGAAGGGCGACTGCCAGAAGCTAATGAGGAAATTGCCTTGGCTGATTTCTGGAAAGACCGCTATCAGATTGGAGAGACCATTACCTTTACTAAGAAAGAAGAAGGGAAGTCCGTCTTAAAATCCCAAACTTTTACAATTACTGGATTTGTTCAGTCGGGTGAAATCCTTTCTAAAAAAGACTTAGGGAGTGCTAGCAGTGGAAATGGAAGCTTGGCTGGCTATGGAGTGATTTTGCCCAGCCAGTTTGATTCAGATGTTTATAGTATTGCGCGTGTGCGCTATGATGATTTAAAAAATTTGGATGCTTTTTCATCAGACTATAAGAGAAAACGAACCCAACATCAGGAAGACTTGCAAGACTTACTTGCCGATAATGGTCAAAAAAGATTGGCAAACATCAAAACAATTGGGCAAAAGAGCCTGGAAGAGGGGAAAGATCGGCTCCAAACTGCTGAAAGCAACCTTGAAAATGGCAGGAGTCAGTTAGAGCAGGCTGAAAGTCGCTTGAAAACGCAAGAAGAACAAGCGACCGCTCTACCAGAACCACAAAAGAGTCAAGCCAAGGGACAGCTGACAAAAGCTAAGGAAGAACTGGCGACAAAAAAAGAAAAACTGGCTCAGACAGAGAGTGATTTAACTAAGGAAAAAGAGAAGCTAGAACAGCGTCAGAAAGATCTTGATGAACTGGCAGAGCCGAAATACCACGTATACAATCGTCAAACCATGCCAGGTGGTCAAGGTTACCTCATGTATAGTAACGCTTCAGCAAGCATTCGTTCAGTCGGGAATATCTTCCCAGTGGTGCTTTATATGGTCGCTGCAATGGTGACCTTTACAACAATGACTCGCTTTGTAGATGAGGAGCGCACCAATGCTGGTATTTTCAAGGCCTTGGGTTACCGCAACCGAGATATTGTTGCCAAGTTTGTCCTCTATGGTTTTCTTGCAGGAACTGTGGGAACCATTATAGGAACACTTCTTGGACATTATCTTCTTGCAGGGGTGATTTCGGATGTTATAACAACTGGGATGGTCGTTGGGAAAAGTCAGGAGTATTTCTATTGGTCTTATAGTCTCCTTGCCCTAGCCTTGAGTTGGGTATCCAGTGTCTTGCCGGCTTATCTGGTGGCGCGAAGGGAACTACACGATGAAGCAGCCCAACTCTTGCTTCCCAAACCTCCCGTTAAGGGAGCAAAGATTTTACTGGAACGCCTGAGCTTTATTTGGAGTCGTCTGAGTTTTACTCATAAGGTTACTGCGCGAAATATTTTCCGATATAAGCAACGGATGTTGATGACCATTTTTGGAGTTGTAGGTTCGGTGGCTCTCCTATTTGCAGGTCTCGGCATTCAGTCATCTGTTGGAGGAGTTGTGGAGCGTCAATTTGAACAAATCCAGCAATACCAGATGATTGTAGCAGAAAAGAGCAGTGCGAGTGAGCAAGAAAAAGCAGATTTAGAAAGTGCCTTGCAAGCTGAATCGATCCATGCTTCTCAAAAGATTTACTCAAAATCCATTGAAAAAGATTTTAAAGGAAAAGCAGGACTTCAAACCATCACCATGATGGTTACTAGTGGAGAAGATTTTAAGCCTTTTATCACATTAGAGGAAAATGGGCAAGAGGTGCAGGTCACTGATGGAGCGGTTGTGAGTCAAAAACTAGCCCAACTAGCAGGTGTTACGGTTGGGGACGAGCTGGAGCTTGATGGGAAGGAAATCAAGGTCGCGGCTATTTCTGAAAACTATGTTGGACACTTTGTTTATCTCAACCGAGCGACTTACGAACAAGTCTATGGAACCAGTCCGCAAGACAATACCTACCTAGTAAAATTAAAAGAGCCAACACCTTCCAATACGGAGAAAGAAGCTGCTACCTTTATGGAAAAAGCTGCTGTTTCTGGGGTCGTCCAAAATGCGACGGCCATCCACCTCTTTGAATCTGTAGCCAATTCTCTCAATAAAACTATGGCAATCCTTGTCCTTGTTTCGGTTTTACTAGCCATTGTCATTCTCTACAATCTCACTAACATCAATGTGGCAGAACGTATCCGCGAACTTTCTACTATCAAGGTTCTCGGTTTCCACAATAAAGAAGTGACCCTCTATATCTACCGTGAGACCATGGTACTATCCCTTGTGGGGATTGCTCTAGGTTTGGTAGCTGGCCACTATTTACATCAATTTTTGATTCAAATGATTTCACCAGCCACCATACTTTTTTATCCACGAGTCAGCTGGGAAGTCTATGCTCTTCCAATCGTCGCAGTGACTGTAATCTTAGCCCTACTGGGCCTCTTTGTCAATCACCACTTGAGAAAGGTGGATATGCTCGAAGCCCTGAAATCAGTAGAGTAATTCACGGTTTTAAACAGTAAATCAGTTGACAAAGTCCCTGCTTATTGGTAGAATAAGAACTGTCGTAAAGACAAATAACTTCTTCTTGGTTACAGGCATGCCAACCTGTCACTCGGATGAAGCCAAATAAAAAGGAGAAACATCATGGCAATCTCAAAAGAGAAAAAAAATGAAATCATCGCACAATATGCACGTCACGAAGGTGATACAGGTTCAGTAGAGGTTCAAGTTGCTGTCCTTACTTGGGAAATCAACCACCTTAACGAACACATCAAACAACACAAAAAAGACCACGCTACTTACCGTGGATTGATGAAGAAAATCGGTCGCCGTCGTAACTTGCTTGCATACTTGCGTAAAAACGACGTTAACCGTTACCGTGAGTTAATCAACTCTCTTGGACTTCGTCGCTAATCTTGCATCTAAAACGTTTCTATACTTCGTTGCCTTCGCCTCGATGTACCATCAGTACAATCTTCGGCTTGTCGCCTAGTTTATAAACGTTTTATCCAGCAAGATTGGAGCTCTCTGATATTCAGAGGGCTTTTTTATTGAGGTTTTATCGGTCACAATTTTGGAGACTACAAAAACAGGAGAAAATCATGAAGCGATTGATTGCTTGTTTTATCGGTCACAATTTTGGAGACTACAAAAACCTCAAATGGTATCAGCTAATTACACCATAAAGGTGCGCAGCTACTCGGCTTGAAAAGTCGAGTAGCTGTCTGCAAGCCCCCCTCGGAGAGCCCACACTTTACGAAGTAAAGTATAGTATGTTATACTTTACATGGAAGTAGTCACTGAATTTCAGTTAGAAATTACTTTGTAACTACGTTTTGAGGAGGAGTAAAATGCTTTCCTACGTTCGAAATTACCCACTAGCGATAGCTAAATTAATGTGTCTGTGCTCTCCTAAAATCTGCTGATTTATTACTGACTAATACAGGAGGTTTTTATGGGACAGACAATCATATCTGCTATTGGTGTTTATATTTCCACCAGTATCGATTATTTAATTATTTTAATTATTTTATTTGCACAGCTATCACAGAATAAACAAAAATGGCATATCTATGCGGGGCAATATCTAGGCACAGGCTTACTTGTAGGGGCGAGTTTAGTTGCTGCTTATGTCGTTAATTTCGTGCCTGAAGAATGGATGGTTGGATTGCTTGGTTTAATCCCTATCTATTTAGGGATTCGCTTTGCAATTGTTGGAGAAGGTGAGGAAGAAGAGGAAGAAATTATTGAAAGATTAGAACAAAGCAAGGCAAATCAACTGTTTTGGACAGTTACATTGCTGACAATTGCGTCTGGCGGAGATAATTTAGGTATCTATATACCTTATTTTGCTTCGTTAGATTGGTCACAGACCCTCGTGGCGTTGCTTGTGTTTGTAATCGGCATAATTATCTTTTGCGAGATTAGTCGGGTGTTATCCTCTATTCCGTTAATATTCGAGACAATTGAAAAATACGAGCGAATCATTGTGCCCATAGTATTCATTCTACTTGGACTATACATCATGTATGAAAATGGTACGATAGAGACTTTTCTGATGGTGTAGATTTTTTTGTTTCACTAGGATTTTAGCCCGAGCTCAAATCAGCTCTCTGATCTCAGAGGGCTTTTTATGTTGTCACTTTACCTCGATATACTCAAGTATAATCTTAGGTTACGATTATTAGCACTGTAAGATCAACTATATTTATTTTTCTTATCTTGTTCCATTGTTGAAAATATGGTATACTTTTTCATGAGAATTTTCTAAATTTTTAAGATTCTATCAAAGGAGGTTTGCATGCTTTCCAAATTTTCTGGAAGCCGACAGGACCTGCAATTTTTGTTACTTTTAGGTATTTTGCTAGCTGTTTTAGGGATTTCCCTCTTTCTAGCAGTTTCTATGGGATCCGTTGCGATTGATCTAGGCGATACCTATCGGATCATTTTGAGCAGGTTGGGTTTTCCTCTTGAGATAGGAGAGGTTTCCAAGTCCACTCTTGCCATTGTATGGAACATGAGATTCCCCCGAGTATTGTTAGGTCTAATAGTAGGGGCTGGTCTTTCTATGTGTGGTAGCGTGATGCAGTCTACAGTGAACAATCCCATCGCAGAGCCTTATGTCTTAGGAATTTCTGCGGGTGCAACTCTAGGGGCAACTTTGAGCATCATTCTTGGTTTAAAATTGGTGATTAGCCTTGGAGCTTTCCTTGGAGCTATTTTGGCAACAATCGCTGTCCTTATCATTGCCTCTATGCAGGGAAGGATGACGACTTCTAGTCTGATTTTATCAGGAACGGTGGTCAACGCTCTCTTTCTGGCATTTTCCAACTTTATTATCTCTGTTGGCGCTAATGCTGATAGTGTGATGACCATTAAGTTTTGGACCATGGGTTCGCTTGCAGGGACTACCTGGTCTGACTTATTCTTGCCAACTATTGTGGTAGGAATAGCCTTTCTATTTTTCGCTACCCAGTATCGTGTTTTCAATGCGATGATGATGGGAGATGAGGCTGCTTTAACTTTGGGAATTCCCTTACGCTTCTATTGGTATCTTTACGTGACCGTTGTGGCTGTACTGACAGCTGTCTTAGTGGCAACTTGTGGGATTATTGGATTTGTCGGTCTGATTACTCCACATTTAGCTCGAGGGTTAGTAGGAACAAATTACAGGAGACTTTTTCCCGTTGCAACCTTGCTGGGTGCTCTCTTTGTCATCTGGGCCGATGTACTCTCCCGTATCATCATTTCAAATGCTGAGTTGTCTATTGGTATTTTCACAGCCTTAGTAGGTGCTCCCTTCTTTATCTACATTGTTGGAGGTAGGCGAAGGGAGGTGAGGGTCTGATATGGACTTGATTTGTCAGGATGTCCACTTTGGACTAGGAGAGAAAAAAATCCTCAAAGGAGTTTCTCTTAAGGTTGAGGGGCATCAATTTCACACGATACTAGGACCAAATGGAAGTGGGAAAACCAGTCTTCTTAAACTCCTCTATCGTCAGGAAAAGGCGGACAAAGGCTTGATAAGACTAGATGGAAAGCCACTGGAGCATTGGTCACTCAAAGAAACAGCCAAGCAAATGGCAGTTGTAACCCAGTTTAATCAATTGCAGTTTGATTGTACAGTTGAGGAAATCGTCTTGCTGGGAAGAACTCCCCACCTCTCTTTTTTACAGAAGGAAAAGGAAAGGGATTATGCCCTCGTTCAAGATGCTCTCGTCAAGGTGGATATGCTTGAGAAGAAAACTCGTCTCTATTCGTCTCTGTCAGGGGGAGAGAAACAACGAGTCTTATTAGCCCGCGTCTTGGCGCAAGAACCGACTCTCTTGCTCCTGGATGAACCTACCAATCACCTGGATATCAAGTATCAGCTAGACTTGTTGGCCATTGTGAAGAATCTCAATATCAATGTTCTAGCTGTCCTACATGATATTCAACTTGCTTGTCGCTATTCGGATTATCTCTATCTGATGAAAGAGGGAGAAATCCTTTACCAAGGGACTCCAAAAGAGACCATCACCCCTGAGTCATTGCAAACTGTATACGGAGTTCAAAGTCAGGTTACTTGGACCGAGGATCAGCAAGCTATGATTCACTATTTATAAGAATGAAAAGGAAAACAAGATGAAAAAAACACTAAGCATTTTACTCGTAACAGTAGCTACCCTAACCATGGCGGCTTGTGGAAATACTACTACAGAAAAAACTACCACACAGTCTAGCACAGAAACAAGTCAAAAAGCCAGCACAGAGACGACTTATCCGTTAACGGTCAAGACCTATGATGCTAAGGGAAATGAAGTCGAACAAGTCTTTGACAAGGCACCTGAAAAAGTTATCACCAACAATCTGTCAACCACTGAAATCTTATTGGAGTTAGGCTTGAAGGATAAAATTGCTGGCATGCTCAACCCTGATAATGCTGTGACGGACAAATACAAGGACGCGATTGCGACTATTCCTCAAATCGGTGATAAAAAAACAGTCTCACAAGAGACAGTCCTTTCTTATGAACCGGACGCAGTAATGGGTCGAAACATGATGTTTTCTGAAAAATCCTTGGGAACAGTTAGCACTTGGAATGAAAACAAAATCCCAGTCTATACACAAAAAGCTTCTCTCTCAACGATTCAGCAAGATTTGGGAAATATTGTAGAAGACGTTAAAAATCTGGGGATGATTTTTAATGTTCGGGACAAGGCTAATGAATACGCAGCCCAATTACAAGCTAAAATTGAGGCTGTTAAGAAGGCAAATCCAACAATCCAAGGTGAAAAGAAAAAGGCTTTGATTATGGTTGCCTATAATGATGAAACCTTTGGTGCATACAAGTCTGCTTTGCAAGAAAGCTTGTTGAATCAACTTGGTTATACAAACGTTGCAACGGGAACATCAGGCTTGACCTTGGAAAATCTCGTGTCAATGAATCCTGAATTGATTATCTATGTAACCAGCGACCGCAATAAAAAATTGGATGCCAACGCAGTAGAGTTGATGAAGAAAAATGCTGTTTTGGAAAATGTTCCTGCAATTAAGAATCAAAAAATCATGACTATCTCTTACGATGAGTTGATGGATTATGGTCCAGCAGTGATTGATTCCCTTGAGAAAATCAATGACTTTATCAATAAATAATGAGTTTGATTGGGAAGGGATCCAAGTCAAGGTCAGCCTTCCTTCGACCTATGATCCGAACCAAACCTATCCAGCGATTCTCTTGAATGATGGAAACTTGGATTTCCTCTCTTCCCTTTCAGAATCTGTGATTTTAGTGGGCTTGACCTCTAAAAATCGCCTAGACGATTACACTCCATGGAAGGCAGCTGCTCTGAGAGATAGGGCTCCAGATTTTGGCGGTCAGGCAAATGCCTATCATGGTCATTTATTTGGAGATCTTTTAGATAAGTTGCGATCTCTTTATCGCCTGGACGAAGATCGCCTTGCCTATGGAGGATACTCATTAGGTGGACTGGCGGCAGTCTACAGTCTATTCAGCTTTGACAAGGTCTCCTGTATCTTCTCTATCTGCGGTTCCTTTTGGTTTCCTGATTTTACGACTTATTGCAAGGATGAAAGGGTGAAAAATTTAGATTGTTTGCTGTATTTACAGAATGGTCAAACAGAAGGAGTTCATCATACCAATCGCTTGGCTCAAGCACCAGCCTATGCTGAGCAGCTCCATACTAGTCTTCAGAAACGTTATCCGTCCGGTCAGTTTGTCTTTGATCCTTATGGGCATCATGAGCAAGTGGCTGAGCGATTTCTAGTCTTTTCCAGCTGGTTGGCCCAAAAATGGAAAATCGAATAAAAGAATTATCCCTTGGTAAAAGCCAAGGGATAATTCTATTTTTTAACCAAGAGCCTCTCTCTTCTTATCTGGATTCCAGATAAAGCTTGCGATGAAGGTAAAGATAATCGTTAGGATACCAACAATCACAGCAAGGATGAGGGCTGGGATGCGGACAAACCACCAGAGTGGGTTTGGTTTTTTATCGTTGTGCAATTGCTTGGTTTCTTGGTCCAAACGTTGGAATTCTGCTTGGATACGGTCTGCAACCATTTCAATCCCTTCATCATTCATTTTCTTGATGTCTGAGATATCGATAGGATTTCCAAAGTTCATATCCACACGTTCACGGCTGACTAAGCCTTTCAAGGTCATGGGACCGGTATAGGTAACAGGCATGATGCGAACCTTAGCCATTTTGGCAATCAAGGCAACTCCACCCTTGACATCATTTGAGTGACGGCTCCCACTTGGAAACATGATGAGAGAGCGGTCGCTTTTTTTGAGGACATTGATAGGGTACTTGATGGCAGAGGCGTTAGGTTTTTCCCGGTCGATAGGAAAGGCGCCACACATACGGATCCACCAGCCAAAGATGCGGTTGTTAAACAGCTCTTTTTTGGCCATAAAGATGAACTGTTTTGGCTTGGTCGCAAAGGCCATGTAAACAGGATCCCACCAGGTACGGTGAGGTGCGACGAGGATATAGTTTTCTTCTCGGCTAGGGATTTTATCAGTATTGTGATAGTGGGCATTACCATTGATGGACCACAAGATTAGCATGACTAGTCCACGCAAATAAGTATAAAACATGAGATCTCCTTCGATTGTATTGCTTTTATTATTATACCTTATCAAAAGACTACTGGCAAACTTTTTCAGTTATCAGCCAACAGTTTTAGATGGGATTAGAATTCTTTTAAAAAAAATGATATGATAGAATTTATGGATAAAAATAAGATTATGGGATTAACCCAAAGAGAAGTCAAGGAAAGACAGGCTCAAGGTTTGGTCAATGACTTTACCGCTTCAGCCAGTACCAGTACTTGGCAAATCTTTAAACGAAATGTTTTTACACTTTTTAACGCATTAAACTTTGTTATTGCCCTAGCTCTAGTTTTTGTGCAGGCTTGGAGCAATCTGGTCTTCTTTGCCGTTATCAGTTTTAATGCTTTTTCTGGGATTGTGACCGAGCTGCGAGCTAAACACATGGTGGACAAGCTCAATCTTATGACCAAGGAAAAGGTCAAAACCATTCGTGATGGTCAAGAAGTCGCTCTCGATCCAGAAGAGTTGGTGCTAGGAGATGTCATTCGTTTGTCTGCTGGGGAGCAGATTCCTAGTGATGCCTTGGTTCTGGAAGGATTTGCGGAAGTCAATGAAGCCATGTTGACGGGTGAGAGTGATTTGGTGCAAAAAGAAGTGGATGCTCTGCTTTTATCAGGGAGTTTCCTAGCCAGTGGCGCAGTTTTGGCTCAAGTTCACCATGTCGGGGCAGACAACTATGCTGCCAAACTCATGCTGGAAGCTAAGACAGTGAAACCGATCAACTCCCGTATCATGAAATCGCTGGACAAGCTAGCTGGTTTTACTGGGAAGATTATCATTCCCTTTGGTCTAGCTCTCTTGCTAGAAGCTTTGATGTTAAAAGGATTGCCTCTCAAGTCATCCGTTGTAAATTCATCGACAGCCCTTTTGGGGATGTTGCCTAAGGGAATTGCCCTTTTGACCATTACCTCACTCTTGACTGCGGTGATCAAGCTGGGCTTGAAAAAGGTCTTGGTGCAGGAGATGTACTCTGTAGAGACCTTGGCACGAGTGGATATGCTCTGTTTGGACAAGACGGGAACCATCACCCAAGGAAAGATGCAGGTGGAGGCAGTTCTTCCGCTGACGGAAACTTATGGTGAAGAGGCTATTGCCAGCATTTTGACTAGCTATATCGCTCATAGTGAGGATAAAAATCCAACAGCTCGAGCCATTCGCCAGCGTTTTGTGGGAGAAGTTGCTTATCCTATGATTTCCAATCTGCCTTTCTCTAGTGACCGCAAGTGGGGAGCTATGGAGTTGGAAGGTTTGGGAACTGTTTTTTTAGGAGCGCCTGAGATGTTGCTGGACACTGAAGTACCAGAAGCCAGAGAGGCCTTGGAGAGAGGTTCTCGTGTCTTGGTCTTGGCTCTCAGTCAGGAAAAACTAGATCATCACAAACCACAGAAACCATCTGATATTCAGGCTCTAGCCTTGCTGGAAATCTTGGACCCCATTCGAGAAGGAGCAGCTGAGACGCTGGACTATCTCCGTTCCCAGGAAGTGGGCCTCAAGATTATCTCTGGTGACAATCCAGTTACGGTTTCCAGCATTGCCCAGAAGGCTGGCTTTGTGGATTATCGCAGCTATGTAGATTGTTCAAAAATCACGGATGAGGAATTGATTGCTGTAGCTGAGGAAACAGCCATTTTCGGACGTGTTTCACCTCATCAAAAGAAACTCATCATCCAAACCCTGAAAAAAGCGGGTCATACAACAGCTATGACAGGGGACGGTGTCAATGATATTCTGGCCCTTCGTGAAGCAGATTGTTCTATCGTTATGGCTGAAGGAGATCCTGCGACTCGTCAGATTGCCAATCTGGTTCTCTTGAACTCTGACTTTAATGATGTTCCTGAGATTCTCTTTGAAGGTCGTCGTGTGGTCAATAACATCGCCCACATCGCACCGATTTTCTTGATTAAGACCATCTATTCCTTCTTGCTTGCGGTGATTTGTATTGCTAGTGTTTTACTAGGGCGGTCTGAGTGGATTTTGATTTTCCCTTTCATTCCAATCCAGATTACCATGATCGACCAATTCGTGGAAGGTTTCCCGCCATTTGTTCTGACTTTTGAGCGAAATATCAAGCCTGTCGAACCAAACTTCCTCAGAAGATCCATGCTTCGCGCCCTACCAAGTGCACTTATGGTCGTCTTCAGCGTTCTCTTTGTGAAAATATTTGGAGCGAGTCAAGGTTGGTCTGAGTTAGAAATCTCAACTCTCCTCTATTATCTCCTTGGGTCTATCGGTTTCTTATCCGTATTTAGAGCCTGCATGCCATTTACCCTCTGGCGTGTCCTCTTGATTGTCTGGTCAGTAGGAGGCTTCCTAGCCACAGCACTCTTCCCAAGGATCCAAAAACTACTTGAAATTTCGACACTTACAGGACAAACATTCCCTGTTTACCTTGTCATGATGGCTGTCTTTACTGTGATTTTCATTCTAACCAGTCGCTATCAAGCTAGAAAATAAAGAAAGACTGCAATCTGTGGATTGCGGTCTTTTTAGGTGCAAGATTGCTAGCCGAAATATGGTATAATAAAAGGTAATAGAGTTTTGGAAAGTGAGAGAAGATGATTTCAAAGAGATTAGAATTGGTGGCGTCCTTTGTGCCACAGGGAGCCGTTTTACTAGATGTGGGGAGTGACCATGCTTATCTGCCAATCGAGTTAGTTGAGAGAGACCAAATCAAAAGCGCCATTGCAGGTGAGGTGGTGGAAGGACCCTATCAGTCTGCAGTCAAAAATGTTGAAAGTCATGGCCTAAAGGAGAAAATCCAGGTTCGTTTAGCCAATGGCTTGGCAGCCTTTGAAGAGACTGACCAAGTGTCAGTCATCACCATTGCAGGTATGGGTGGTCGTTTGATTGCTACCATATTGCAAGAAGGTTTGGAAAAGCTGGCTAATGTAGAGCGTTTAATCCTCCAGCCCAATAATCGTGAAGACGACTTGCGTATCTGGTTGCAAGATAACGATTTTCAGATTGTGGCAGAAAGCATCCTAGAAGAAGCAGGCAAGTTTTATGAAATTCTAGTTGTGGAAGCAGGACAAATGAAGTTATCTGCCAGTGATGTTCGCTTTGGACCCTTCTTGTCCAAAGAAGTCAGTCCAGTCTTTGTCCAAAAATGGCAAAAAGAAGCAGCTAAGCTAGAATTTGCCCTTAACCAAATCCCAGAAAAAAATATGGAGGAACGTCAAATTTTATCAGATAAAATTCAAGCCATCAAGGAGGTGCTCCATGTTAGCAAGTGAAGTGATTAAACGTTATGAAGACTTTTGTCCTCAGGAATTTTCCATGGAGGGAGACAGTCGTGGCCTGCAAATCGGTACTTTAGACAAGGATATCCAAAGAGTCATGATTGCCCTCGATATTCGTGAAGAGACGGTGGCAGAGGCCATTGAAAAGGGAGTTGACTTGATAATCGCCAAGCACGCGCCGATTTTTCGTCCTATCAAAGATCTGGTAGCTAGCCGTCCGCAAAATCAGATTTACATCGACCTGATCAAGCATGACATCGCAGTTTATGTCAGCCATACCAATATCGACATTGTTGAGAATGGTCTCAATGACTGGTTCTGCCAGATGCTAGGTATCAAGGAGACGACTTATCTTCAGGAAACAGGTCCAGAACGTGGAATTGGGCGGATTGGAAATATTCAAACTCAGACATTTGGGGAGTTGGCCCAGCATGTCAAACAAGTCTTTGGTCTAGATAGCCTTCGAATGGTACATTATCAAGAGATTGATTTGAAAAAGCCTATTTCAAGAGTGGCTATCTGTGGCGGAAGTGGCCAATCTTTCTATAAGGATGCTTTGGCTAAGGGAGCAGATGTCTATATCACTGGGGATATCTACTACCACACAGCTCAGGATATGTTGTCAGATGGCTTGCTGGCATTGGATCCAGGCCACTATATTGAAGTTCTCTTTGTGGAAAGAATCGCAGCACTCCTTACTCAATGGAAGGCAGAAAAGGGCTGGACTATTGATATTTTGCCTAGTCAGGCATCGACTAATCCTTTCCACCATATCTAGTTAGAAGGTGAAGACAATGAAAAAAGTTGCCATTATTGGAGCAGGGATTGTGGGAGCAACAGCTGCCTACTATCTCTCAAAAGAAAGCGACCTAGAGGTGACCGTTTTTGACCATAGTCAAGGTCAGGCAACCAAGGCTGCAGCAGGAATTATCAGTCCTTGGTTTTCAAAACGCCGCAATAAAGCTTGGTACAAGATGGCACGCTTGGGGGCTGACTTTTATATGGATTTGTTGGCTGATTTAGAAAAGTCTGGCCAGGAAATCGACTTTTACCAACGCTCAGGAGTTTTTCTCTTGAAAAAGGATGAATCCAAGCTTGAAGAACTCTATCAACTAGCCCTTCAGCGTAGGGAAGTATCTCCCTTGATAGGCCAGTTAGCTATTCTGGACCAAGCGTCTGCAAATGAATTATTCCCTTGCTTGCAGGGATTTGACCACCTGCTCTATGCTTCTGGTGGAGCGAGAGTCGATGGCCACCTCTTAGTGACTCGTTTGCTAGAAGCCAGTCAGGTAAAGCTGGTCAAAGAAAAAGTGAGTCTGACGCCTTTAGCATCCGGCTATCAGATTGGCGAAGAGGTGTTTGAACAGGTTATTTTAGCGACGGGAGCTTGGTTTGGGGACGTTTTGGAGCCTTTAGGATATGAAGTAGATGTTCGTCCCCAAAAGGGGCAACTCCGAGATTATCAGATTTCCAAAGACATGGAAGCTTACCCTGTTGTCATGCCAGAAGGGGAGTGGGATTTGATTCCTTTTACAGGTGGAAAATTGTCCTTAGGCGCTACTCATGAAAATGATATGGGATTTGATTTGACAGTAGATGAAACCTTGCTCCAACAAATGGAGGAGGCAGCCTTACCTCACTATCCAGCCTTAGCTAAAGCAACTTCCAGAGCTGAGCGTGTGGGAATCCGTGCCTATACCAGTGATTTCTCCCCTTTCTTTGGACAGGTGCCAGGCTTAGCAGGTGTCTATGCGGCTAGTGGTCTAGGTTCATCAGGCCTCACGACCGGCCCTATCATTGGTTACCATTTAGCTCAACTGATCCAAGACAAGGAATTGACTCTGGACCCAGTAAACTATCCAATTGCAAACTATGTCAAACGAGTAAAAAGCGAATAATACTCAATGAAAATCAAAGAGCAAACTAGGAAGCTAGCCACAGGCTGCTCAAAGCATGGCTTTGAGGTTGTAGATCGAACTGATGAAGTCAGCTCAAAACACTGTTTTGAGATTGTGGATCGAACTGATGAAGTCAGTAACCATACCAATCCACGGCAAGGTGAAGCTGACGTTGTTTGAAGAGATTTTCGAAGAGTAGAAGAGTATAAGCATTTTACTGAAATTTTAGTCTCCCCTCTAGGATGGCAAATGACATTCCCTATCAAAAATGGTAAAATAAGAAAAAATAATTCGAGAATCGAGGAAAAAAGATGCAAGAAAAAATTTTGGTAACGGGTGGTGCTGGTTTTATCGGGACCCACACTGTTATTGAGTTGATCCAAGCAGGTCATCAAGTGGTTGTAGTGGATAATCTTGTCAACAGCAATCGTAAAAGTATAGAAGTTGTTGAGAGGATTACAGGGGTTGAAGTGCCTTTCTATGAGGCAGATATCCGTGATACAGATACTCTCAGAGATATTTTCAAGCAGGAAGAACCGACTGGTGTGATTCACTTTGCGGGCTTGAAGGCTGTTGGCGAATCAACCCGTATCCCTCTTGCCTACTATGACAACAATATCGCTGGAACTCTTAGTCTTTTAAAAGTTATGGAAGAAGCAAACTGTAAGAATATCATCTTCAGTTCTTCTGCGACAGTATATGGAGATCCTCACACAGTTCCAATCTTAGAAGATTTCCCACTTTCAGTGACCAATCCGTATGGTCGTACCAAACTCATGCTAGAAGAAATCTTGACTGATATCTACAAAGCAGACTCAGAATGGAATGTGGTCTTGCTTCGTTACTTTAACCCAATCGGAGCGCATGAAAGTGGAGACTTGGGAGAAAATCCTAATGGAATTCCAAACAATCTCTTACCATATGTGACTCAGGTAGCTGTTGGAAAATTAGAGCAAGTGCAAGTCTTCGGAGACGATTACGATACGGAAGATGGAACTGGTGTTCGTGACTATATCCACGTTGTCGATTTGGCTAAAGGTCACGTTGCAGCTCTTCAAAAAATCCAAAAAGGGTCTGGCCTTAACATTTATAACCTTGGAACAGGCAAAGGCTACTCTGTTCTTGAAATTATTCAAAATATGGAAAAAGCAGTGGGACATCCAATTCCTTACCGCATCGTAGAACGCCGCCCAGGAGACATCGCTGCCTGCTATTCAGATCCTGCAAAAGCCAAAGCAGAACTCGGATGGGAAGCAGAATTTGATATCACGAAAATGTGTGAAGACGCATGGCGTTGGCAAAGTAAGCATCCAAATGGATTTGAAGACTAGGATGATGATTTCGATCATTGTCCCCTGTTTAAATGAAGAGGAAGTACTTCCTCTTTTTTATCAGTCTGTTGAAGGTTTTCTTCCTGACTTTGGAGCAGAGGTCGAGTATGTCTTTATAGACGATGGCTCAAGCGATGGGACCTTAGAGCTTTTGAAGGCTTATCGGGAGCAAAATCCTGCGGTGCATTATATCTCGTTCTCGCGAAATTTTGGGAAAGAGGCAGCTCTGTACGCAGGTTTACAGCATGCGACTGGAGACCTGGTGGTCGTGATGGATGCAGACCTCCAGGACCCCCCCAGTATGCTACTTGAGATGAAAGCCTTACTAGACCAAAATGCAGACTTGGACTGTGTTGGGACACGGAGAACTAGTCGGGAGGGAGAACCCTTCTTTCGCAGTTTCTGTGCTGATCTTTTTTACCGCCTCATGCAAAAAATTAGCCCAGTGGCTCTGCCCTCAGGCGTCCGTGATTTCCGGATGATGAGAAGGTATGTGGTAGATGCTATTTTAACCCTGACCGAGTCCAATCGGTTCTCTAAAGGGCTCTTTGCCTGGGTGGGCTTTAAAACGCACTATCTTGATTATCCAAACGTTGAACGACAGGCTGGCAAGACCAGTTGGAGTTTTAGACAGCTCTTTTTCTACTCGATTGAAGGGATTCTCAATTTTTCAGATTTCCCCTTGAGTATAGCCTTTGTAGCTGGACTTCTATCTTGTTTTATTTCTTTTATGATGACTGTTTTTGTAGTGTTTCGGACTCTTATCTTGGGAAATCCAACATCTGGCTGGACCTCTCTGATGGCTGTCATTCTCTTTCTTGGGGGGATTCAACTTCTGACTATTGGGATTCTGGGCAAGTATATCAGTAAGATTTACCTGGAAACCAAAAAAAGACCACTCTACCTCATCAAAGAAAAAAGTGATCTTTCTATTTTTGAAGGAAAAAATAACCGGAAAAGACTATAATTTTACCTAGAAATATGCTAAACTAGTAGGTGAAGGGATTAAAGTGATAAAGAGAATCTACAAAATCAATCTCCCTTTTAAACTATGATGGATCTTTTAGAAGTGCACGTGTAGGACAATTTTTGATGGCCTCCAGAACATCTCTGGTCTCAGCGATTTCTCTTTGCAATTCAACTGGATCATCGCAAAATCGAACGATTCCATTATCATGGTAATCAAAGAGTTCAGAATAGGTTTGGCAAAGCCCGCAGGCGATGCACCGTTCAGGTATAAGTGTGAGTTTCATATTTATATTGTAATAAGAAAGTTTAAAAAATACAAGGAGTAAGGTATGGCAAAGGAACCATGGCAAGAAGATATCTATGAAAATAGTGAGGAAGAATCAAGATCAGAGCGTCGTCGCCGTAAACAAAAAGGAAAAGGCGCTGTTGCGAATCGTGTCTTAACAGTTCTAGCTAGCCTCTTCTTTGTGATCGTTGTAGCGATGGTAGTTGTATTGATTTACTTATCAACCGGAGGAAGCAATCGTACTTCATCTTTGAAGGACTTCTATGATACATCGTCTCCTTCTACAAGTTCAAGTTCTAAAGTAGAAGCATCGTCATCTTCAAGTAGCAAGGTAGAAGAAACATCTTCTTCTGAAACAACTCCTTCAGAGAGCAGTTCAGAAGAACACACAGAAGGAGAGGGAACACTCACTGTGCATCCTGGAGAGGGTGAGGCAGCTCTTGCTCAGCGTGCAGGGATTTCCATTGCCCAGTTGGAAGCGTTAAATCCTTCTCATATGTCATCTGGATCTTGGTTTGCCAATCCAGGTGATGTGATCAAGACAAGATAGGAGTCGGGAATGAAGACAATTCAAATTGCTATTGATGGTCCAGCTTCCAGTGGTAAGAGTACGGTTGCAAAGATTGTCGCTAAAGATTTTGGGTATACTTATCTTGATACGGGCGCTATGTACCGTGCTGCGACTTATATAGCTCTCAAAAACCAGTTGGATGCAGGAAAAGTAGAGCAACTTTTGGAATTGCTTGATCAACATCCCATTAGTTTTGGACGTTCAGAAACAGGTGATCAACTTGTTTTTGTAGGGGATGTGGATATCACTCATCCTATCCGTGAAAATGAAGTGACCAACAAGGTTTCAAGCATTGCTGCCATTCCTGAAGTGCGTGAGAAACTGGTTTCGCTCCAGCAAGAGATTGCTCAGCAAGGTGGCATCGTCATGGATGGGCGTGATATAGGGACAGTTGTTTTACCACGAGCTGAACTTAAGATTTTCCTAGTAGCTTCTGTTGAAGAAAGAGCAGAGCGTCGTTACAAGGAAAATATTGCTAAAGGGATTGAAACTGACTTGGAAACTTTGAAAGAGGAAATTGCGGCACGTGACTACAAAGATAGTCATCGTGAAACCTCGCCTCTCAAACAGGCTGAGGATGCAGTTTACCTCGACACAACTGGACTAAGTATCCAAGAAGTGGTCGAAAAAATTGAATCAGAAGCAAAAAAATATATGTCCTAGGGACGAGAGGAGCAGGCTAAATGAAGCCTGCTCCTTTTCTCTCTTTTGCGCGCGTTTCAAAACAGTCTTTTTGGGAGAATTTTGATAAAATAGTAATATCAATAAAAAGGACGGAAGCATGACAAAGAAAATCATAGCCATTTGGGCCCAGGATGAAAAAGGTGTGATTGGGAAGGAAAATCGTCTCCCTTGGCATTTGCCGGCAGAGTTGCAACATTTTAAGGAAACAACTTTAAATCATGCTATACTGATGGGGCGAGTGACCTTTGATGGCATGGGACGTCGTCTGCTTCCAAAACGGCAAACCCTGATTTTAACGCGCAATAGCGAAGAAGTCATAGATGGGGCGCTCGTATTTCAAGATGTGGAGTCTGTTTTAGCGTGGTATCAGAGTCAGGAAAAAAATCTCTATATCATCGGCGGAAAGCAGATTTTTCAGGCTTTTGAGCCGTATTTAGATGAAATTATCGTGACACAGATTCATGCTCAGGTGGAGGGAGATACCTATTTTCCTGAGGAGTTTGACTTGTCACGTTTTGAGACAGTCTCAAGCAAATCTTACACCCGAGATGAGAAAAATGACTATGATTTTACCATCGAATACCGAGATAGAAAGGAAGTCTAATGGAGCGCAGTATATTTGGATTTTTCACAGCTTTTTTGTGTGTAATCTGTATTTTGACTGGAGCACAGGCTTTTCGTAAGAAGCGCTATGGACTGTCTGCCTTACTCTGGTTGAATGCCTTTACCAATTTGGTAAACAGTATTCATGCTTTTTACATGAACTTATTTTAGATAGAATGATAAATTAGAATGGAAGGAAATCATGCCTACAAATAGGAAAAATGATATGATGGTTTATTGCTCATTTTGTGGCAAAAGCCAAGAAGAAGTAAAGAAAATAATCGCTGGGAACAACGCTTTTATCTGTAATGAATGTGTGGAGTTGGCCCAGGAAATCATTCGGGAGGAGTTGGCCGAAGAAGTTTTGGCAGACTTGTCTGAAGTGCCAAAACCAATCGAGCTCCTCAATATCTTGAACCACTATGTGATTGGTCAGGATCGTGCCAAACGTGCCTTGGCAGTGGCTGTATACAATCACTATAAACGCATCAATTTCCACGATACGCGTGAAGAGTCAGAAGATGTGGATTTGCAGAAGTCAAACATCTTGATGATTGGCCCAACTGGTTCTGGGAAAACCTTCCTTGCTCAGACCTTGGCTAAGAGCTTGAACGTGCCTTTTGCTATTGCAGATGCGACAGCTCTGACTGAGGCTGGGTATGTGGGTGAGGACGTTGAAAATATCCTCCTCAAACTCTTGCAGGCTGCTGACTTTAACATCGAACGTGCAGAGCGTGGGATTATCTACGTGGATGAAATTGACAAGATTGCCAAGAAGAGCGAGAACGTGTCTATCACACGTGACGTTTCGGGTGAAGGGGTACAACAAGCCCTTCTCAAGATTATCGAGGGAACTGTTGCTAGTGTGCCACCTCAAGGTGGACGCAAACATCCACAACAAGAGATGATTCAGGTAGATACCAAGAACATCCTCTTCATTGTGGGTGGTGCCTTTGATGGCATCGAAGAAATCGTCAAACAACGTCTGGGGGAAAAAGTCATCGGTTTTGGCCAAAATAACAAGGCGATTGATGAAAATAGCTCCTACATGCAAGAAATCATCGCAGAAGACATTCAAAAATTCGGGATTATCCCTGAGTTGATTGGACGCTTGCCTGTCTTTGCTGCTCTTGAACAATTGACGGCCGATGACTTGGTTCGCATCTTGAAAGAACCAAGAAATGCCTTGGTCAAACAATACCAAACCTTGCTTTCTTATGATGATGTTGAATTGGAATTTGACGATGAAGCCCTTCAAGAAATCGCTAATAAAGCCATCGAACGCAAAACTGGTGCGCGTGGTCTTCGATCAATCATCGAAGAAACCATGCTAGACGTTATGTTTGAAGTACCGAGTCAGGAAAATGTGAAATTGGTCCGCATCACGAAAGAAGCTGTTGATGGAACGGATAAACCGATCCTGGAAACAGCCTAGAGGTGACTATGGAAATCAATACACACAATGCTGAAATCTTGCTCAGTGCGGCCAATAAATCTCATTATCCGCAGGATGACCTGCCAGAGATTGCCCTTGCAGGGCGTTCAAATGTTGGCAAGTCTAGCTTTATCAACACCATGCTCAACCGCAAAAATCTTGCCCGTACATCAGGGAAACCTGGGAAAACCCAGCTGCTCAACTTCTTTAACATTGATGACAAGATGCGCTTTGTGGATGTACCTGGTTATGGTTATGCCCGTGTTTCCAAAAAGGAACGTGAAAAGTGGGGCCGCATGATTGAGGAGTACCTCACAACTCGGGAAAATCTCCGTGCCGTGGTCAGTTTGGTGGACCTCCGCCACGACCCGTCATCAGATGATGTGCAGATGTACGAATTTCTCAAGTATTATGAGATTCCGGTTATCATCGTTGCGACCAAGGCGGACAAGATTCCTCGTGGTAAATGGAACAAGCATGAATCAGCAATCAAAAAGAAATTAAACTTTGACCCAAGTGACGACTTCATTCTCTTTTCATCTGTCAGCAAGGCAGGGATGGATCAGGCTTGGGATGCAATATTAGAAAAATTGTGAGGAAAAGAAATGGCAAAAACAATTCATACAGACAAGGCTCCAAAGGCTATCGGACCTTATGTTCAAGGGAAAATCGTTGGCAATCTTTTGTTTGCTAGCGGTCAAGTTCCTCTATCTCCTGAAACTGGAGAAATTGTAGGAGAAACGATCCAAGAACAGACCGAACAAGTTTTGAAAAATATCGGTGCTATTTTGGCTGAAGCAGGAACAGACTTTGACCATGTTGTCAAAACAACTTGCTTCTTGAGCGATATGAACGACTTTGTTTCTTTTAACGAGGTTTACCAGACTGCCTTTAAAGAGGAATTTCCAGCTCGTTCAGCTGTAGAGGTTTCACGTCTTCCTCGTGATGTAAAAGTCGAAATTGAAGTGATCGCAGAGATTGGATAAGCTAGTTGAAGTTTGGCTCTGCCAAACTTTTTTTGATATAAGGAGAGATAGATGACAAAGAAACAACTTCACCTGGTGATTGTGACAGGGATGAGTGGCGCAGGGAAAACCGTAGCCATTCAGTCCTTCGAGGATTTGGGCTATTTTACGATTGACAATATGCCACCAGCCCTCTTGCCAAAGTTTTTGCAGTTGGTAGAGACCAAGGATGATGACCACAAACTGGCCTTGGTTGTGGACATGCGGAGCCGTTCCTTCTTTTCAGAGATTCAGGCAGTTTTGGATGAATTGGAAAACCAAGATGATTTGGATTTCAAAATTCTCTTTTTGGATGCAAAAGATAAGGAATTGGTGGCCCGTTACAAGGAAACCAGACGGAGTCACCCTCTAGCAGCGGATGGTCGGATTTTGGACGGCATCAAGCTGGAGCGCGAGCTCTTGGCACCTTTGAAAAACATGAGCCAAAATGTGGTGGATACGACAGAACTTACTCCGCGTGAACTTCGTAAAACCATTGCTGAGCAATTTTCAGACCAAGAACAGGCCCAGTCTTTCCGTATCGAAGTCATGTCTTTTGGATTCAAGTATGGTATTCCTATCGATGCAGACTTGGTCTTTGATGTCCGTTTCTTGCCAAATCCATACTACCTTCCGGAACTCCGCAATCAGACAGGTGAGGATCAAGCAGTTTATGACTATGTGATGCATCATGAAGAGTCTGAAAGTTTCTATCAGCACTTACTCGCCTTGATTGAGCCCATTTTGCCAAGTTACAAAAAAGAAGGCAAGTCTGTTTTAACTATCGCAGTAGGATGTACAGGTGGACAGCACCGTAGTGTGGCCTTTGCCAAACGAATTGCTGAGGACCTTGCTAAAAACTGGCCTGTCAATGAAAGCCATCGTGACAAAGACAGAAGAAAGGAAACGGTAAACCGTTCATGAGAAAACCAAAGATAACGGTAATTGGTGGAGGAACAGGTATCCCCGTCATTTTGAAAAGCTTGCGAGAAAAGGATGTTGATATCGCAGCCATCGTAACGGTAGCTGATGATGGTGGCTCTTCTGGTGAACTAAGAAAGAATATCCAACAGCTGACACCACCAGGAGATCTTCGCAATGTCCTGGTAGCCATGTCGGATATGCCTAAATTTTATGAGAAAGTTTTTCAGTACCGCTTCTCAGAAGAGGCTGGAGCTTTTGCAGGTCATCCGCTAGGAAATATTATCATTGCTGGCCTATCTGAAATGCAAGGGTCCACTTATAATGCCATGCAGCTGCTAAGTCTCTTTTTCCACACAACAGGAAAAATTTACCCATCAAGCGATCAGCCTCTGACACTGCATGCAGTTTTTAAAGACGGTTCTGAGGTGGCAGGTGAGAGCCACATTGCAGATCATCCAGGCATGATCGACCATGTCTATGTGACCAATACCTTGGATGATGAAACACCGCAAGCCAGCCGTCGAGTAGTCAATACCATTCTCGAGAGTGACATGATCGTCTTGGGACCTGGTTCCCTCTTTACATCGATTTTGCCCAATATTGTCATTGAGGAGATTGGGCAGGCTCTACTGGAGACTAAGGCAGAGATCGCCTATGTCTGCAATATCATGACCCAGCGTGGGGAAACAGAGCACTTTTCAGACAGTGACCACGTGGAAGTCCTCCATCGACACTTAGGTCGGCCTTTTATTGATACGGTCTTGGTTAATATCGAAAAGGTTCCTAGAGAATACATGGATACCAACCGTTTTGATGAATATTTGGTTCAGGTAGAGCATGATTTTGCTGGTCTTTGCAAGCAGGTCCCTCGTGTGATTTCATCCAACTTCCTTCGTTTGGAAAATGGAGGGGCCTTCCATGATGGCGATTTGATTGTAGACGAATTGATGCGCATTATACAGGTGAGAAAATGAGTTTCACAGTAGCAGTAAAAGAAGAAATTCTTGGTCAACACCATCTCAGTCGTTATGAACTATCGGCCATTATCAAGATGTCTGGTAGCATCGGTCTCTCGACTTCTGGCCTGACCTTGTCTGTTGTGACTGAAAATGCCAAGTTGGCTCGTCACCTTTATGAGTCCTTTCTCCATTTTTATGACATCAAATCAGAGATTCGTCACCATCAGAGAAGCAATCTTCGTAAGAACCGAGTTTACACTGTCTATACCGATGAGAGAGTGCAGGAGCTTTTAGCTAATTTGCGGCTTGCGGATTCCTTCTTTGGTTTGGAGACAGGTATTGATCCTGATATTCTAGCAGATGAAGAAGCTGGACGTGCTTACTTATGTGGGGCCTTTCTGGCAAATGGCAGCATCCGAGATCCTGAGTCTGGCAAGTACCAGTTGGAGATCAGTTCCGTTTATCTGGACCACGCCCAAGGACTAGCCTCTCTCCTCCAGCAATTTTTACTGGATGCCAAGGTTATTGAGCGAAAGAAAGGTGCAGTTACCTATCTCCAGCGTGCAGAGGACATCATGGATTTCTTGATCGTGATTGGGGCCATGCAAGCGCGTGATAATTTTGAGCGCGTCAAGATTTTGCGTGAAACCCGTAATGATCTCAATCGAGCCAATAACGCTGAAACAGCCAATATCGCTCGAACGGTTTCTGCTAGTATGAAGACTATCAACAATATCAGTAAAATCAAAGATAGAATGGGTTTGGAAAATTTACCCGTGGATTTGCAAGAGGTGGCTCAGTTGCGAATTCAGCATCCAGACTACTCCATCCAGCAGTTGGCAGATAGCCTGAGCAATCCCCTGACTAAAAGTGGTGTCAACCACAGACTTAGAAAAATAAACAAGATCGCAGATGAATTATAAAACCACGAATCGTTGATCCGTGGTTCTTTTCTTATAAACTGGTCGAGTGTTTTGGTTGCACTTTTTGTTCTGGGTCGATGTAGTTGATGGCATTGTTAACAGCTGTTGGAGCTTCACCCAGTCCTGTAGCGATTAAATCAATCTTACCTTCATAGTAGCAGCAGTCCCCAATGGCGTAGATACCTGCTTGGCTGGATTCTTGCTTGCTATTGACGATAATCTTGTGACGGTTGAGGTCCAGACCCCAGTTTTTAAGATTTCCGACAGATGATTTGAAACCATAGTTGACAAAGAGGTGGTCTACTTCGATAGTTTCGGTTTCATCTGATTTGACTTTGGTGATTTCTAGTTTGTCGAGTGTTTTGCCATCTCCAAGGAGTTGGCTAGGGACGAACGGTGTCTTGATGGTCACAGATGATTCTTGCAAGGCTTGCACACTATGTTCCAAGGCGCGGAAATTATCTCGACGGTGAACAAGAGTAGTTGGGGCAATCTTTTCAAAAGCTAGAGCCCAGTCAACTGCTGAGTCCCCTCCACCAAGGATGGTCACTTTTTTCCCAGCGTATTGCTGGATGTTGGCAACGTGGTAGTGGATATTTTCATAGCTCTCAACACCTTCTAATTCTAGTGGACGTGGTTTAAAGGCGCCACCACCCATGGCAATGATGACTGTTTTTGTCAGGTGGCTTCCTTTGTTAGTTTGAATTGTAAAACCTTGATCTTGTTTCTCGATTTCAAGAACAGTTTCGTTGAGGTGAACAGGCGTTTCAAAGCAGTTTAGCTGTTCAATCAAGCGATTGGTCAACTCTTCTCCAGTAAGGTTTGGGAAACCTGGCACGTCAAGGATTTGCTTCTCAGGATAGAGGATGGCAGGCTGGCCACCTAGCTGGGGAAGGGAGTCAATGATTTGGACTTTGGCTTGGCGTAGGTGGGCGTAAAAGGCAGCAAAGAGTCCGACTGGACCGCCACCTACAATGGTAATATCATAGAGTTGAGACATGATTTCTCCTTCGTTTTTTCTAATCAGTTTATTTTATCATATTTTTGCTTAATTTAAAATGAGGTAGGATAGGGAAAAAATGGGCAAAAAATGGTATAATAGTACGGAAAGTGTTTTGACAGGGAGGAGGCCAGGGATGAATTTTCAACAATTATCCAATTGGCAATACTGGACAAGTTTGTTTTCAAGTCCTTGGACGATAGTCATCAATCTGATTGATATTTTGATTGTGACTTATATTTTGTACCATTTTACTAAAGCGATTGCAGGGACTAAAATCATGATATTGGTTCGGGGAGTTTTGGTCTTTATTCTAGGTCAGATTCTGTCCAATATGATTGGCTTAACGACCATTTCATGGTTGATCAATCAGATTATCACCTACGGGGTCATCGCAGCGGTGGTTATCTTCTCGCCAGAGATTCGGACTGGTTTGGAGAGATTAGGTCGAGCTACTGATTTCTTCTCCAATGCCCCTATCAGTGCGGAAGAACAGATGGTTCGTGCATTTGTGAAATCAGTTGAATACATGAGTCCTCGTAAGATTGGGGCGCTTGTAGTGGTTCAGCGAGTGAGAACCTTGCAGGAATATATCTCGACAGGGATTCCTTTAGATGCTAAAATTTCGGCTGAATTGCTTATCAATATTTTTATTCCCAATACTCCCTTGCATGATGGTGCTGTCATTATCAAGGAAGACCGAATTGCTGTAACTTCAGCCTATCTACCCTTGACTGAAGATACCGGGATTTCCAAGGAGTTTGGAACGCGTCACAGGGCGGCGATTGGTTTGTCGGAAGTATCAGATGCTCTTACCTTTGTGGTTTCGGAAGAAACGGGTGGAATCTCCATCACCTATAATGGAGTCTTTAAGCATGATTTGACCTTGGAAGAGTTTGAATCTGAATTGAGAAGAATCTTACTTCCAAAATCAGAGAAAAAGCAAGGTCTGAAAGAGCGCTTGCTAGGAGGATTGAAACATGAGAAAAAATAGTCTATACATCATTTCTTCCTTCTTTTTCGCCTGCATTCTCTTTATCTATGCAACATTGACAAACTATCAGAATAGCAACAGTGCCAGACAGGTGCGGACGGAGACTTATACAAACACAGTTCTTAATGTCCCAATTGATATTCAGTATGACAGTGATCAGTATTTTATCAGTGGTTTTACATCTGAGGTGACGGTCTTTCTAACAGGGTCAAATAGAGTTGCTTTGGCGAGTGAGATGCAGGAAAGTACCCGCAAATTTAAGGTGACGGCTGATCTTTCTGATGCCAGTGTAGGAACTATCGAAGTTCCTCTAACCATTGAAAATCTTCCGAGCGGTTTGACGGCTGTTGCGACACCGCAAAAGATAACAGTGAAGGTCGGTAAAAAAGCAAAACGAGACAATGTCATTGTTGTGCCGGAGATTGACCCTAGTCAGATTGATTCTCGCGTGAAAATCGATACCGTTACTGTATCAGATGAAAAAGTAACGGTTATTAGTGATGAAGAAACCCTCTCCAAAGTAGATCGTGTCATTGCTATCTTACCGACGAGTGAACGGATAACTGGAAACTACTCGTCCTCTGTTCCTCTACAAGCAGTCGATAAAAATGGAAATGTCTTACCAAGCGTCATTATGCCGTTTGACACAACTATGAAAATTACAACAAAAACAGCAACGTCTAGTTCAAGTAACTCGTCAACAAGTTCCTCAGAAGGCAGTTCGTCTTCAACGAGTTCAGAAACAAAATCAGATTCGTCTAAACAATAATAAATAATAGAAAAGGATGATAAATAAAATGGGTAAATATTTTGGGACCGATGGAGTCCGTGGAGAAGCAAACGTAGAACTGACACCAGAATTGGCTTTTAAACTAGGCCGTTTTGGTGGATATGTTCTTAGCCAACACGAAACAGAAGCCCCTAAAGTCTTTGTAGGACGTGATACACGTATCTCGGGAGAAATGTTAGAATCAGCCTTGGTGGCAGGTCTTCTCTCTGTAGGGATTCACGTCTACAAACTTGGTGTCCTTGCAACACCAGCAGTAGCTTACTTAGTCAAAACCGAGGGAGCCAGTGCAGGTGTCATGATTTCCGCTAGCCACAACCCAGCCCTTGATAATGGAATTAAGTTCTTTGGTGGGGATGGTTTCAAACTTGATGATGAAAAAGAAGCTGAAATCGAAGCCCTGCTAGATGCTACCGAAGATACTCTTCCTCGTCCAAGTGCAGAAGGTTTAGGAACCTTGGTGGACTATCCAGAAGGTTTGCGTAAGTATGAAGGCTACCTTGTTTCAACTGGAACGCCTCTTGAGGGAATGAAAGTGACTTTGGACACAGCAAACGGTGCAGCGTCTACAAGTGCCCGTCAGATTTTCGCTGATCTTGGTGCTCAGTTGACAGTTATCGGTGAGACACCAGATGGTCTTAATATCAACTTGAATGTGGGTTCTACACACCCAGAAGCTCTTCAAGAAGTAGTGAAAGAAAGTCAATCAGCTATCGGTTTGGCTTTTGACGGAGACAGTGATCGCTTGATTGCTGTTGATGAAAATGGCGACATCGTTGATGGTGATAAGATCATGTACATCATCGGGAAATACCTTTCTGAAAAAGGCCAGTTAGCTCAAAACACCATCGTGACAACGGTTATGTCTAACCTTGGGTTCCATAAGGCCTTGGATCGTGAAGGCATCAATAAGGCAGTCACTGCGGTTGGTGACCGCTATGTCGTCGAAGAAATGAGAAAATCAGGCTATAACCTTGGTGGTGAACAGTCTGGTCACGTTATCTTGATGGATTACAATACGACAGGTGATGGACAGTTAACTGCCGTTCAATTAACAAAAGTTATACGGGAAACCGGTAAAACCTTGTCTCAACTGGCATCAGAAGTAACGATTTACCCACAAAAACTGGTCAATATCCGAGTGGAAAATGCTATGAAAGAAAAAGCCATGGAAGTACCAGCCATCAAGGCAATCATCGAAAAGATGGAAGGAGAAATGGCAGGAAACGGCCGTATCCTTGTTCGCCCAAGTGGAACAGAACCCCTCTTGCGAGTTATGGCAGAGGCACCTACAACAGAAGAAGTCAATTACTATGTAGATACGATTGCTACTGTTGTTAAAGATGAGATCGGTATTGACTAAAGCCTAGAAAACTAGATGAAATGATAAAAATGTGGTACAATTGCATAGTAAATTGTAGCAATGGGAGAGAGAAATGAATCTTAAACGAGAACAAGAATTTGTTAGCCAGTATCACTTTGATGCTCGTAACTTTGAATGGGAAAATGAAAATGGGGCTCCTGAAACCAAGGTAGACGTGAATTTCCAGTTGCTCCAATACGACCAAGAAAACCAAGTAACCTCGCTAGTTGTTATCTTGAGCTTTATGATTGTCTTTGACAAATTTGTCATTAGCGGAACAATTTCTCAAGTTAACCATGTGGAAGGTCGCATTGTCAACGAACCAAGTGAATTTAATCAAGAAGAAGTTGAAACCTTGGCACGTCCATGCTTGAACATGCTCAACCGTTTGACGTATGAAGTAACAGAAATCGCCTTGGATCTTCCAGGGATCAATTTGGAGTTTTAGTCATGAAATTAGCTGTCATTACAGATTCTTCAGCCTATTTAGAGGAGAAGACGCTGCAAAGAGAGAATCTATTTATCTTGGATATTCCTGTCAATATTGATGGGGAGGAGTATGTTGAAGGTGTCAATCTGACTGCTGAGGAATTTTATCAAAAAATGGCTCAGTCTGCAGAATTGCCTAAAACCAGTCAACCAAGTATTGCCAAATTGGATGAGATTCTAAGTTCCTTGAAAGGACAAGGTTATACCCATGTTTTGGGACTCTTTCTTTCGTCAGGGATTTCAGGTTTTTATCAGAACATCCAATACATGTTGGATGAGTATGATGGCTTGACCATTGCCTTTCCAGATACCCATATCACAAGTTCCCCTCTAGGATTTATGGTAGAGAGTGCCTTTGAATGGGCAGAACAGGGCGATGATTTTGCTCAGATTCAGGAGAAATTAGCTCTTCAAATTGCTGATAATTCAGCCTTTATCATAGTAGATGACCTCGACCACTTGGTTAAGGGAGGACGTCTGTCAAATGGGGCAGCCATCTTAGGGAATCTCCTCAGTATCAAGCCCATTCTTTACTTCAATGACCAAGGTGTGATTGAAGTTTACGAAAAAGTTCGTACAGAAAAGAAGGCAATCAAACGTTTGGTGGAAATCATCAAAGAGTCGACAAAAGATGGGAATTACCGTATCACAGTCATCCATGGCAATGCTCCTCAAAAGGCAGCGGACTTACGTCAGCTTTTGATGGAGAGTGGTGTGACTGATGAGATTCCAATTGATACCTTTGGTAGTGTCATTGGAACCCACCTTGGAGAAGGTAGTATCGCTTTAAGCTATACGCCAGTCGTCTAGATTGTTCTTACAAGCTTTGTATCTTAGAAATTGAACATGGCCTGCCTGCCTCTTGAAAAAGATGCCTGTCTTTCCTTTCGTGGAAAGTCAGCGTCATTCCCTATTTTTCATGGGCAACTAACGTCCTTTGTATCTTGATAATTGAACACGCCTAGAACCCTGTGTGAAAAAGATAGTTCTTCCAAGGAGTAGACACTCCTTGATCAGAACTCCTATTTTCACTTTATGTTCTTACAGGCTTTGTATCTTAGAAATTGAACACGGACTACCTACCTCTTGAAAAAAGATGCCTGTCTTGCCTTTCGTGGAAAGTCAGCGCCATTCCCTATTTTTCATGGGTAGCTAACGTCCTTTGTATCTTAGTCAGGAGTAGAGATGAGTATTCGAGTAATTATCGCCGGGTTTAAGGGAAAGATGGGCCAAGCTGCCTGTCAGATGGTCTTTGCTGATCCGGACTTGGACTTGGTCGCGGTTTTGGATCCGTTTGAGTCTGAGTCAGAATGGCAGGGAATTCCTGTCTTCAATGATAAGGCTGATTTAGCCGGATTTGAAGCAGATGTCTGGGTAGATTTTACTACACCAGCCGTTGCTTACGAAAATACGCGCTTTGCCCTTGAAAATGGCTTTGCTCCAGTCGTAGGAACAACAGGCTTCACTAGTGAAGAAATTGCAGAACTAAAGGCATTTTCCCGTGAACAAGATCTGGGTGGCTTGATTGCCCCTAACTTTGCCTTGGGAGCTGTCTTGCTAATGCAATTTGCGGTGCAGGCTGCCAAATATTTCCCAAATGTGGAGATTATCGAGCTCCATCATGACAAGAAAAAAGATGCTCCGAGTGGAACAGCTATCAAAACTGCCGAGTTAATGGTGGAAGTTCGGGAATCAATCCAGCAAGGTGCGCCTGATGAGGAAGAGTTGATTGCGGGTGCCCGTGGTGCTGATTTTGATGGCATGCGGATCCACTCAGTTCGTTTGCCAGGCTTAGTAGCTCATCAAGAAGTTATCTTTGGCAATCAGGGAGAAGGATTGACCCTTCGTCATGACTCCTATGATCGCAGCTCCTTCATGACAGGGGTCAATTTGGGAATCAAAGAAGTTGTCAAGCGTCATGAGCTTGTCTATGGATTAGAACACTTATTATGAGATTAACGCAAATGCCTTCTGAATTTCAGAAGGCTTTACCAGTATTAGAAAAAATTAAAGAAGCAGGCTTTGAAGCCTATTTTGTTGGGGGCTCTGTTCGAGATGCCCTCCTCAATCGTCCCATCCACGATGTGGATATCGCGACTTCTTCCTATCCAGAGGAGACCAAGCAGATTTTTCCACGAACAGCCGATATCGGAATCGAGCACGGAACCGTCTTAGTTTTAGAAGAGAACGAGGAGTATGAGGTAACCACCTTTCGGACCGAAGATGTCTATGTGGACTATCGCAGACCCAGCGCGGTTTCCTTTGTACGTTCGCTAGAAGAAGACCTCAAGCGCCGTGATTTCACAGTTAATGCCTTTGCCTTGGATGAGACAGGCGAAATTATTGACTTGTTTCAGGGTTTAGAGGATTTGGAAAACCAAGTCTTACGAGCAGTTGGAGTAGCTAGTGAACGTTTCAACGAAGATGCTCTGCGGATTATGCGTGGTTTCCGTTTTCAGGCCAGTCTCGGTTTTAAACTTGAGTCAGAAACTTTTGAGGCGATGAAGACTTTGACGCCGCTCTTGGAGAAAATTTCTGTGGAGCGCACCTTCGTTGAGTTTGATAAACTCTTGCGGGCACCTTTTTGGCGAGTTGGTCTGTCTTCCATGATTGAGAGTCGAGCTTATGACTATCTTCCAGATATGGCAGGAAGCCAAGACAAGCTTAACAGACTGTTTGATTTAGAGGCGGATTTCACTTTTGAATCCTCTGAACAAGCCTGGACAGCTCTATTGTGGGCTTTGGAGATTAAAGATGCACAGCCATTTTTGAAACATTGGAAGACCTCACGTCAATTTGCAAAGCAAGTACAGGATTTGCTGACTATTTTGGCTTTTCGAGAAGCAGGAGAGCTGAGCAAGCGCGATTGTTACCGCTTTGACTTGAATTCCCTTCTACAAGCTGAAAGTCTTCGTCAGGCCCAAGGGAAAGCAGTCAACCCACAAACCATCAAAGAAACTTACCATAGTTTGACCATTCATGATAAGAAAGAAATCCAGATTAATGGTGGCATTTTGATTAAGGAATATGGTTACCAGCCAGGACCAGACTTGGGAGAGATTTTAACAGAGATTGAGTTTGCCATTGTCGATGGAGAGTTGGAAAATGATCGTCAAGCTATCCATGCTTACCTGAGGGAGAAAAAATGAGTGATTTTATCGTTGAAAAACTAAGCAAATCCGTTGGTGACAAGACAGTTTTTAAGGATATTTCCTTTATCATCCATGACTTGGATAGAATCGGTCTGATTGGTGTCAATGGAACGGGTAAGACCACCCTTTTAGACGTCCTTTCTGGCGTTTCTGGCTTTGATGGTGATGTTAGTCCTTTTTCAGCTAAGAATGACTACAAGATTGGCTACTTGACTCAGAATCCTGATTTTGATGATAGCAAGACTGTCTTGGATACGGTTCTCTCCAGCGACCTCAAGGAAATCCAGTTGATTCGTGAGTATGAGTTGATCATGCTCAACTACAGTGAGGACAAGCAGGCTCGTTTGGAACGGGTCATGGCAGAGATGGATTCTCTCCAAGCCTGGGAAATTGAAAGCCAGGTCAAGACGGTCCTCAGCAAGCTAGGTATTCAGGACTTGTCGACTCCAGTTGGTGAATTGTCAGGTGGTCTAAGAAGACGGGTTCAGTTGGCGCAAGTTCTCCTAGGAAACCACGATCTCTTGCTTCTGGACGAGCCAACCAACCACCTGGACATTGCGACCATTGAGTGGCTGACCCTCTTTTTGAAAAATTCTAAGAAGACAGTTCTCTTTATCACCCACGATCGTTATTTCCTAGATGCACTATCAACGCGGATTTTCGAGTTGGACCGAGCAGGCTTGACCGAGTATCAGGGAAATTACCAGGACTATGTTCGCCTCAAGGCTGAACAAGATGAGCGTGACGCTGCCCTTCTCCACAAGAAAGAACAACTCTACAAACAAGAACTGGCCTGGATGCGCAGACAACCACAGGCACGTGCGACCAAGCAACAAGCCCGTATCAATCGTTTCCATGACTTGAAAAAGGAAGTTTCAGGTGGCGTTGCTGATACAGACTTGACCATGAACTTTGAAACCAGTCGGATTGGGAAGAAAGTCATCGAGTTTCAGGATGTTTCCTTTGCCTATGAAAACAAGCCAATTTTGCAAGATTTTAATCTATTGGTGCAAGCCAAAGATCGTATCGGAATCGTTGGGGACAACGGTGTCGGGAAGTCAACTCTGCTTAATCTCATCGCAGGAAGTCTTGAGCCGACTAAAGGCCAAGTGATCATCGGTGAGACGGTTCGCATCGCCTATTTCTCTCAACAAATTGAGGACCTAGATGAAAGCAAACGCGTTATCAATTACCTGCAGGAAGTAGCAGAAGAGATAAAGACCAGTGGTGGTTCTACGACTTCCATTGCAGAGTTGCTAGAGCAGTTCCTCTTCCCACGTTCGACGCATGGAACCTTGATTGAGAAATTGTCTGGTGGAGAGAAAAAACGCCTTTATCTCCTCAAACTGCTCTTGGAAAAACCTAATGTTCTTCTTTTGGACGAGCCGACCAATGACCTAGATATTGCAACCTTGACAGTTTTGGAGAATTTCTTGCAGAGTTTTGCAGGCCCTGTCTTGACAGTCAGCCACGATCGTTATTTCTTGGATAAGGTAGCGACCAAGATTCTCGCCTTTGAGAATGGCAAGATTCGTATTTTCTTTGGCCATTACACCGACTATCTTGATGAAAAAGCCTTTGAAACAGAGATGGCCAATCAAGTGCAAAAGGCCGAAAAGGAGAAAGTGGTCAAGGTCCGTGAAGACAAGAAACGCATGACCTACCAAGAAAAGCAGGAGTGGGCAAGCATTGAAGGCGATATTGAAGCCTTGGAAAATCGTATCGCTGCTATTGAAGAAGAGATGCAGGCAAATGGCTCTGACTTTGGCAAATTAGCGACTCTTCAGAAAGAGCTAGACGAGAAAAACGAAAAACTTCTTGAAAAATACGAACGTTATGAATACCTAAGTGATTTTGATAGTTAGGTGAATAGAAAACTCCTGTCATTACGACAGGAGTTTTCTATTCTTCTTTTTTAGTCTCTTGATGAAAGATATTTTGCCAAGTTTCGTGGCGACGCCAGATGCTGGTATGGATGATTCCGTCCATCTCATAGCATATGAGCTTGGTTTTCTGACTAATGGAGGTAATCTGAATGTCCTTAATCGCAGCTTTAAGTTCTTTTTCAGACTTATAAGCCTCTTTATCCATCTGTTCTCCATCTTGACGGATATAGATAAAGTCCTCAGCCAAGAGTTCTTCCAGTTGATTTCCCTGATCAATCAATTGCTCGCGCATGAGCAGTTTTTTATAGACATTGTCTAAAATCTCGTCTTCAGGTATGGGAGCTGGCTCAATATGGACATCGGTATCAAAGACTCCAAAACGCTCTTCTAGCATAGACTCGACCTGATCTGCAATTTCGTGACTTTCATAGACAGATAAGTCGGGATTCATTTCTAAGGTGATATCAAGGTAGATGTTGCTACCGTAGGTACGCCCTCTTTGGGACTTGACCTTACTAATCTTTGGAATCTCCATGATGGCCTTTTGGTAGTCTTCTAGTAGCCGATCATCAAAACCATCTGAAAGACTGAAGGAAGATTCGATAAAGATATCATAGGCTGTCTTTAAGATAAAGAAAGTGATGATGATAGCGACTAATTTATCCACAATCGGATAATTAAAACTGCTGGCTAGGATAGCAATGGAAGTACCAAGTGAGGTGACTGCATCGGAAAGATTATCTTTAGCTGCTGCCTTTAGAGCTTTGGATTTGGATTTCTTACTGAGGCGTGTGTTATAGAGATAAACGACAAACATAACCGCCGCAGAAATGATTCCTAGAAATGCTCCCAGAGGATCGATAATCGTTTGTTCCCGACTGAGGATTTTCTGAATGGTATCCCGAAGCACATCAAAGCCAACGTAGAACATGATGATGGAAGTGATCAAACTAGCTAAATCTTCAATCTTCCAGTGTCCAAAGCGGTGGTCACGGTCTGCAGGCTGGCGAGCCATCCGAATGCCAATCAGAAGAGCAACATTTCCGATAATATCGGATACGTTGTTGAAACCATCCGCTACCAAACTGGATGAATGAAGTAGATGACCAGTTGCTAATTTTGCCGCAGACAAGAATAAGTAGGTCGAGATACTGACAATGGCACCACGCTCAGCTAACTTGAGATTTGAGATTGATTGTTTCATCAAACTTCCTTTTCAGTATAAGTAATATTCTTTCATTATACTGGTTTTTGCGGGAAAATTCAAATTTAGTCCTCCTTCATCGAATTTTAATGATTGAAAACTTTTCAAAATTTGGTATAATAGTACTACTCAAGGGAGTAGCTGGCAGAAACCTGTGATAGTGTCGTCATTCCGAATTGTATACTGCAAAGTATGCTTTCCGGCCCTATCTTAAACAGCGAGACTTGTTATGATTAACAAGTCTCTTTTTGTTTGTCATAAAACAAAAAGAGAACTTGTTTTGCACACAATGTCAAGGAGGAGACACATGTCAAAAGAACAAAAACGCCAAGCGTTTTATACTCAAAGTCCTGAAGAGGTATTGAAGTCAGTTGAAGCAACTGAGCAAGGTCTTTCGTCAAGCGAAGCACAGAAACGCCTAGCTGAATATGGACGCAATGAACTGGAAGAGGGTGAGAAAAAATCTCTCCTAGTCAAGTTTATTGAGCAATTTAAGGATTTGATGATTATCATCCTAATTGCTGCAGCTATCTTATCAGTCATAACTTCTGGTGGGGAAGATATTGCAGATGCCATCATTATCCTAGCCGTGGTTATCATCAATGCTGCCTTTGGTGTTTACCAAGAAGGAAAAGCAGAAGAAGCCATCGAGGCCCTCAAGTCTATGTCCAGTCCAGCTGCTCGCGTTATTCGTGATGGGCACATGGCAGAGATTGATTCCAAAGAATTGGTGCCAGGAGATATCGTTGCCCTTGAAGCTGGCGATGTAGTACCAGCAGACCTACGTTTGCTAGAAGCCAACTCTCTTAAAATCGAAGAAGCGGCTTTGACAGGTGAATCTGTTCCAGTTGAAAAAGACTTGACAGTCGAGCTTGCTGCAGATGCTGGTATTGGTGACCGTGTCAATATGGCCTTCCAAAACTCAAACGTGACTTATGGTCGTGGTCTTGGTGTTGTTGTCAATACAGGTATGTATACTGAAGTGGGTCATATCGCTGGCATGCTCCAAGATGCTGATGAGACGGATACACCTCTTAAACAAAACTTGAACAACCTTTCTAAGGTCTTAACCTATGCAATTTTGGTTATTGCCCTTGTTACTTTTGTAGTTGGAGTCTTCATCCAAGGCAAAGATCCACTTGGTGAGTTGATGACCTCTGTTGCGCTTGCTGTTGCAGCCATCCCAGAAGGACTTCCTGCTATCGTGACTATCGTTCTTGCCCTTGGTACTCAAGTTTTGGCAAAACGAAACTCTATCGTTCGTAAGTTGCCAGCAGTTGAAACGCTTGGTTCGACTGAGATCATCGCTTCTGATAAGACTGGTACACTTACTATGAACAAGATGACAATCGAAAAAGTCTTCTACGATGCAGTCCTACATGATTCTGCTGATGACATTGAACTTGGCTTGGACATGCCACTACTTCGTTCAGTTGTATTGGCTAATGATACCAAGATTGATGCTGAGGGAAACCTGATTGGTGACCCAACCGAAACAGCCTTCATCCAGTATGCCTTGGACAAGGGCTATGATGTTAAAGAGTTCTTAGAGAAATATCCTCGTGTAGCTGAATTGCCGTTTGACTCAGATCGTAAACTCATGTCAACGGTTCACCCATTGCCAGATGGTCGTTTCCTCGTAGCAGTCAAAGGGGCTCCAGATCAACTTTTGAAACGTTGTGTTGCTCGTGACAAGGCTGGAGATGTTGCTCCGATCGATGAGAAAGTCACTGAATTAATCCATACAAACAACTCTGACATGGCTCACCAAGCCTTGCGTGTCCTTGCAGGTGCTTATAAGATTGTAGACAGCATTCCAGAAAACCTCATTTCTGAAGAGCTTGAAAACAACTTGATCTTTACTGGTTTGATTGGGATGATTGACCCTGAACGTGCCGAAGCAGCAGAAGCCGTTCGTGTGGCTAAAGAAGCGGGAATCCGTCCAATCATGATTACGGGTGACCACCAAGACACAGCAGAAGCAATTGCCAAACGTTTGGGAATCATCGATGAAAATGACTCAGAAGACCATGTCTTGACTGGTGCGGAACTTAACGAACTTTCTGATGAAGAATTTGAAAAAGTCGTTGGTCAATACTCTGTTTATGCGCGTGTATCTCCAGAACACAAGGTTCGTATCGTGAAGGCTTGGCAAAATCAAGGTAAGGTCGTTGCCATGACAGGTGATGGTGTTAATGATGCGCCAGCTCTGAAAACAGCTGATATCGGTATCGGTATGGGAATCACTGGTACAGAGGTTTCTAAGGGGGCATCTGACATGATTCTTGCGGATGATAACTTTGCGACCATCATTGTCGCAGTTGAGGAAGGACGTAAGGTCTTCTCAAATATTCAAAAGACTATTCAGTACCTTCTTTCTGCCAATACGGCTGAAGTATTAACCATCTTCCTGTCAACCTTGTTTGGTTGGGATGTCCTACAGCCAGTTCATCTCTTGTGGATCAACTTGGTAACCGATACCTTCCCAGCTATCGCTCTCGGTGTTGAGCCAGCTGAGCCAGGTGTTATGACCCACAAACCACGTGGACGCAAGTCAAGCTTCTTCTCAGGTGGGGTCATGAGTTCCATTATCTATCAAGGTCTCCTTCAAGGCGCCCTTGTTCTGTCTGTTTATGGTCTTGCCCTTCTTTACCCAGTTCATGTGGGTGACAATCAAGCTATCCACGCTGATGCTCTTACTATGGCCTTTGCAACACTTGGTTTGATCCAGCTCTTCCATGCCTACAATGTAAAATCTGTTTACCAGTCTATTTTGACTGTTGGTCCATTTAAATCTAAAACTTTCAACTGGTCAATCTTGGTTTCATTTATTTTACTAGCATCAACTATTGTCATCGACCCATTAGAAAGCATCTTCCACGTAACCAAACTAGACTTATCACAATGGGCCATTGTTCTGGCTGGAAGCTTCTCAATGATACTTATCGTAGAAATCGTTAAGTTTGTTCAACGCAAGCTTGGTTTTGATAAGAACGCGATTTAAAAAGAAAGTCATCTTCGGATGGCTTTTTTTGCATTTGAGGAGAATAGTTAGGAGTTATCCACTTTTATGCTATAATAAAGTAAAATGGCAAGGAGCGAAAGAAATGGAAAAGAAAATTGTCCGAGATATCTTATTCCTGTCGCAAGTTTCGAAAACTGCAGGTCAGGAGGACCTTTATTTGGCTAAGGATTTGCAGGATACCCTGCTGGCTAATCGTGAGACCTGTGTCGGCCTGGCAGCCAATATGATTGGTGTGCAGAAGCGCGTGATTATCTTTAATCTTGGCCTAGTTCCCATGGTCATGTTTAACCCCATTCTCCTTTCCTATAAAGGACCTTACGAGACAGAGGAAGGTTGTTTATCTTTGACTGGGGTACGGCCAACGACTCGGTATGAAACGATTACGGTTTCCTATCGCGATAGCAAGTGGCAGGAACAGACCATTACACTGACAGGTTTTCCAGCGCAGATCTGCCAACATGAACTGGATCATTTGGAAGGACGAATTATTTAGGAGGAACTCAGATGAAACGTATACTCTTTGAACTTGTTTTTATCGCAACGACCTGGTATATCTTTTTACCACCCTTCAATCTTACTAGCTGGGAATTCATCTTCTTTCTCTGTGGGCATCTGGTGGTGATGGGGATTTTGTTTAGTTTTCGAAGGAATATCAATCTTCTCAAGACGGTTCATGTACGTCATGGCAAGGTTGCCAACGAACTCAATCTAGAAGGGCTTCATTTTAATAAATTAGGTGGAGGATTATTGCTGGCTGCAGGCCTTATCTTTGCCCTTGCTGGTCTGGTAAGCCTAGTAACTTCTAGCTTTTTCCAAGCAAAAAATTATGCTAATGTGGTGTCCATCACAGAAAAAGACTTTAAAGATTTTCCTAAGAGTGATACCAGTAAGGTTCCAATCCTAGATCGGAGCACTGCAGAAAAGATTGGTGACCGTTACCTGGGCTCTCTGACGGATAAGGTCTCCCAGTACGTAGCAGCAGATACCTATACTCAGCTGACGGTTGATGGAAAACCCTATCGGGTGACACCTTTGGAGTATGCTGATCCGATTAAATGGTTCAATAATCAGTCCAAGGGGATTGGCGAGTATATCAAGGTTGATATGGTGACAGGAAATGCGGAATTGGTGGATTTAAAAACACCGATGAAGTATTCAGACTCCGAGTATTTTAACCGAGACGTCAAACGCCATCTTCGAATAAAGTATCCAACCAAAATTTTTAAAACACCATCCTTTGAGGTGGATGATGAAGGCAATCCTTTCTATGTAGCAACCGTTTATCAAAAGCAGTTTGGTCTAGGAGTTCCTCGTCCTTCATCTGTTATTATCTTAGACGCTACCAATGGAGAAACCAAGGAATACAGCTTGGATGAGGTGCCGGAATGGGTAGACCGTGTCTATCCTGCCGAAGAAACCATCGAACAAATCAACTACAACGGCAAGTATAAAGACGGCTTCTGGAATGCCTTGATTTCTAAGAAAAATGTTACCCAAACGACAGAGGGCTATAACTATCTTTCTATTGGAAATGACATTTATCTCTACACGGGGGTGACTTCAGCAAATGCTGACGAAAGTAATTTAGGATTTATCCTTGAAAATATGCGCACTGGTGAAATCACCAAGTACAATCTAGCTTCAGCAACCGAAGAATCAGCCCGTGCTTCCGCAGAAGGAGCAGTGCAAGAGAAGGCCTACAAGGCTACCTTCCCTATTCTTGTCAATCTCAATGACAAACCGCTCTATATCATGGGCTTGAAGGACAATGCAGGCTTGGTCAAGGAGTATGCATTGGTCGATGCCGTGGAGTACCAAAACGTCATCGTAGCAGCTACAGTAGATGAACTCCTTAACAAATATGCCAATAAAAATGACCTTGAGCTGGATAATGAAACGGTAGAAAACATTAAAGGTATCGTCTCAGACCTTAAATCAGCTGTTATCAAGGGTGACACCGTCTATTTCTTTAAAGTTGACGGCAAGATTTATAAGGTCAAGGCTTCCGTGTCAGACGACCTTCCTTACCTTGAAAATGGCCAATCTTTCGAAGGTCAAGTTGGAAAGGATAATTATCTCAAGACATTTAAAGTCAAGTAAAAGAAACCTCGGTATGAACCGAGGTTTTTAAGATGAAATTCTTGGTCGTGATTGAAAAATATGCTACACTAACAATATGAAAATTTTAATCCCAACAGCAAAAGAAATGAACACAGACCTTCCTTGTATCGAAGCGCTCCCTTTGAGGGAAGAAAGTCAGGCAGTCCTTGACTCACTGGCACATTACTCAGCTAGTGAATTAGAGACCTTTTATAAGGTATCTGCCGAGAAAGCAGAAGAAGAGTACGCTCATATTCAAGCTCTAAAAGATCAGAGGGCTAAGAATTATCCAGCCTTGAAACTCTTTGACGGTCTCATGTATCGCCACATCAAACGAGATGGGTTAACCGAGGCTGAACAAACCTATCTTGAAGATCGTGTCCTGATTACCTCGGCTTTGTATGGCGTTGTTCCAGTCCTATCTCCCATGGCTCCTCACCGTTTGGACTTCTTGATGAAGTTAAAAGTAGCTGGAAAGACTTTAAAGAGTCATTGGAAGTCAGCCTATGATGATGCCCTACAGGATGAGGACTTGATATTTTCACTCCTATCATCAGAGTTTGAAACCGTATTTTCGAAGGAAATCAGAGAAAAGATGGTGACCTTCAAATTTATGGAGGACAAGGCAGGTCAGCTGAAAATCCACTCAACCATTTCAAAAAAAACCCGTGGTGCTTTTTTGACCACCTTGATAGAGGGGCAAGTCCAAACAGTTGAACAAGCTCGCCAGCTCAGTTTTGCAGGTTTTGACTACCGACCTGATTTATCAAGTGATTTAGAACTCGTCTTTGTGAAACAAGCATAAAACCAGCTCATTCGAGCTGGTTTTTGCTGGATTAGTTGATGGCTACAAAAAGGTCGTCCGCTTGTTTTGCAAGTGATGAAGCAGTTGATTCTTCTAACACCAATTTTCCGTCTGCCCAAGCAGAGTCATTGACACGAGCAGCTGTAAAGTCACCAACGACTTGTGTACGGATAAATGGCAAGAGGTCTTTGTAAATAGCAAAGAGTTGATCGTGACCGGCATTGGCTACAGATGAGACAGTAACAAACTTGTCTTGGAGGGCAGAAGCACTACGTGTATCAGACAAGTCAAGGGCACGAGAGAGCCAGTCAAGCAAGTTTTTTACTGTTCCAGGGATAGAGAAGTTGTAGACTGGAGAGAAGATCCAGATAGCATCCGCAGCAAGGACTGCTTCACGAGCAGCAGCTACAGCTGGATGAGTTGGAACTTCCAAATCTTGGCTGAAGAGAGGAATAGCTGAGTAATCAAGATAGCTAACTTCCGCTTTTCCAGCAAGTGCTTTTTCAGCTTCGAGGGCCATTTGGTGGTTGAAAGAACCTTGGCGTAGTGAACCGACGATAAATAGTACTTTTTTAGACATGATGTGTCTCCTTTAGTTTAAAATTCAAAGAGTGAACTCTTTTGTTACCATCTATGTTACAACAAATGATACTAATTAGCAATAATTTTGCTCACAAATTTTTAAATTTTTTTAAAATGCGGATTAAGTCTTCCTTTTCACCATCTTCCAAGATGCCGAGTGCTTCTACGATAGAATCGATATGGTCAGGAAGAACCTCTTCGATTTTTCTGTGGCCTGCAGGTGTTAATTTCAGGAAAAAGGAACGGCGATCCTTGGGATCACAAGTTCTAGAAATCCACCCATCTCGAACCATGTTTCGAATAACAACAGTCATGTTTCCAGAAGTGGCTAGCATTTTTTCAATCAAATCCTGAATACGCAGTTCTCCCTTGATATAGAGGGTTTCCAAAACTGAAAATTGGGTGGGTGTTAGCCCGTGTTCTTTGGCAGCCTTGGCTTCATATGGTTTAAAAGTTCGTATGGCTTTATTGAGGACGATAGCTGTTTTTAAGTCTAGTTGATTATCGGAAATTTTCTCTTTCAAATATTGTTTCATAAGGTTATTTTATCAATAATGAGAGAGAAAAACAAGAACTTATATTTTATAGGAAAAGAATCTTAGAATGTTCCTGTCTTCACTTGTAATAAAGGAGGAGAGATGGTAAAATAGACGAGTGAAACTAAGACAGAAAAAAGCAAAAAACAAGCTACTTATACAATACGGAATTGGCATTGCTCTGGTATTGCTAGTCATGACTACTTCCTTTCTTTACCTGATATCGCTCAGCATGAAACCTTATCAAGATGCTAGGGTTGAGGGAGAAAAACTGGCCAAGCAGTATGCAGAATTGGAAAAGGCAGATCAGGTTGATTTTTTTAATGGTTCGGAAGCTTATTACAGCGTTCTGGGGCATAATAAAAAGCAAGAGGCCATTGCCGTACTGATTGAAAAGAATGACCACAAGATTTATGTTTATCAGCTTGATAAGGGGATTTCTCAAGACAAGGCAGCGACGATTTCGAGGGAAAAAGGAGCTAGCGACATTGACAAAGTCACCTTTGGTCGCTATCAGGACAAGCCGATTTGGGAAGTTAAATCAGGAAACCACTACTATCTGGTGGATTTTGAAACAGGAGCAGTGATCCAATAAGGAGGGCATATGAAACTATCCAAACGTGTACTAGAAATGGAAGAAAGCGTTACTCTAGCTAGTGATGCAAGAGCCAAGGTATTAAAAGCTCAAGGAAAGGATGTTCTTTTCCTAACCTTGGGACAGCCTGATTTTCATACTCCTGAAAATATTCAGGATGCGGCGGTGGAAGCGATTCGAGATGGACGTGCCTCCTTTTACACAGTTGCTTCAGGTCTACCAGATTTAAAAGCGGCGGTTAATACCTATTTTGAACGCTACTATGGGTATTCCGTAGCGGCTAACGAGGTTACCTTTGCCACTGGTGCCAAGTTCTCTCTCTACACCTTCTTTATGGCTGTGGTCAATCCAGGTGATGAGGTCATCATTCCTACACCATACTGGGTCAGCTATGGAGATCAGGTCAAGATGGCAGAAGGTGTGCCAGTCTTTGTCCAGGCCAAGGAAGACAATCACTTTAAAGTAACAGTAGAGCAGCTAGAAGCAGCCCGAACAGATAAGACCAAGGTCTTGGTTCTCAATTCACCATCGAATCCGACCGGTATGATTTACTCTCGTGAGGAACTCTTGGCTATCGGAAATTGGGCTGTTGAACATGATGTCCTTATCCTAGCAGATGATATTTATGGTCGTCTGGTTTATAACGGGAACGAATTTGTTCCAATCTCTAGTCTGTCAGAATCCATTCGCAAGCAAACCATCGTGATTAACGGTGTATCTAAGGCCTATGCCATGACTGGTTGGCGGGTAGGTTATGCTGTGGGAAATCCTGAAATTATCGCTGCTATGAGCAAACTAACAGGACAAACAACTTCCAATCTGACTGCCGTATCGCAATATGCAACGATTGAGGCGCTGACTGGACCGCAAGACTCTGTTGAAACCATGCGTCAAGCCTTTGAAGAACGTTTGAATACCATTTATCCACTCTTGTGCCAAGTGCCAGGATTCGAAGTTGTCAAGCCCCAAGGTGCCTTCTATCTCTTCCCAAATGTTAAAAAAGCGATGGAAATGAAGGGCTATACCGATGTGACGGACTTTACAACAGCTATCCTTGAAGAAGTCGATCTTGCCTTGATTACAGGAGCTGGATTTGGAGCACCAGAAAATGTTCGTCTCAGCTATGCCACAGACTTGGACACATTAAAAGAAGCTATTCGTCGTTTGCACCAGTTTATGGAAAAATAAAACTTAGAATCTTCGCCTTTTTAGCGAAGATTTTTTGTAACGAAAATCTCGCGATTTTTCTCTAGTAGAACCTAGCTATCGCAGTCCATTTATGGTAAAATAGTGGGTAATGACGTCTTCGGACAAGTTAAACGAAAAAAGGAAGATAGATTATGACAAAACGTGTAACGATTATCGATGTAAAAGACTACGTTGGTCAAGAAGTGACCATCGGAGCCTGGGTTGCCAACAAATCTGGAAAAGGGAAAATTGCCTTCTTGCAATTGCGTGATGGAACAGCCTTCTTCCAAGGTGTAGCATTTAAACCAAACTTTATTGAAAAGTTCGGTGAGGAAGTGGGGCTAGAGAAGTTTGATACGATTAAACGCCTAAGCCAAGAAACGTCTGTTTATGTGACAGGGATTGTCAAAGAAGATGAACGTTCTAAGTTTGGCTATGAGTTGGATATTACAGACATCGAAGTGATTGGTGAATCTCAAGACTACCCAATCACACCAAAAGAACACGGAACAGACTTCTTGATGGACAACCGTCACTTGTGGCTCCGCTCTCGTAAGCAAGTAGCGGTTATGCAAATCCGTAACGCTATCATCTATGCGACTTATGAGTTTTTCGACAAGAACGGCTTCATGAAATTTGATAGCCCAATTCTTTCAGGAAATGCAGCAGAAGATTCAACAGAACTCTTTGAAACAGACTACTTTGGAACACCAGCCTACTTGAGCCAATCAGGTCAGCTTTACCTAGAAGCAGGAGCTATGGCTCTTGGTCGTGTCTTTGACTTTGGTCCAGTATTCCGTGCTGAAAAATCAAAAACGCGCCGTCACTTGACTGAGTTCTGGATGATGGATGCTGAGTACTCCTACCTGACACACGATGAATCACTTGACTTGCAAGAAGCTTACGTAAAAGCCCTTCTTCAAGGTGTACTTGACCGTGCTCCCCAAGCCTTGGAAACTTTGGAACGTGATACAGATCTTTTGAAACGCTACATTGCAGAGCCATTCAAACGCATCACTTACGATCAAGCCATTGACCTCTTGCAAGAGCATGAGAATGATGAAGATGCTGACTATGAGCATTTGGAGCATGGAGATGACTTTGGTTCACCACATGAAACCTGGATTTCAAACCACTTTGGTGTACCAACCTTTGTCATGAACTACCCAGCAGCTATCAAGGCCTTCTACATGAAACCCGTTCCTGGAAATCCAGAGCGCGTGCTTTGTGCAGACTTGCTTGCTCCAGAAGGCTATGGAGAAATCATCGGTGGATCTATGCGTGAGGAAGACTATGATGCCCTTGTCGCTAAGATGGAAGAACTTGGTATGGATCGTACAGAGTATGAATTCTACCTTGACCTTCGTAAATACGGTACAGTTCCACACGGTGGATTTGGTATCGGTATCGAGCGTATGGTAACCTTCGCAGCAGGAACAAAACACATCCGTGAAGCCATTCCATTCCCACGTATGTTGCATCGTATCAAACCATAAAATAAATCAAAACGCCCTTAGGGCGTTTTTTCAAAGTAGAAGAAAGAAGAGGTGGAGATCATGTAAAGCACAGCTTAACAAGTGACAAACACAAAGATACAAATACACTTGTTAAAGGAGAAAATATGTTTAAACGAAATTACCGGAAGAATATCGGTCTCATGGCTGGTGTAGAATTTTTTGCCTTTCTGGGCATTACCAGCTTTTGGATTCTATTTCTCAGTCAAAATGGGATGTCGCTTTGGCAGATTGGCTTATTGGAAAGTATTTTTCATGCCACCAGTGTCATCTGTGAAGTTCCCTCTGGAATGTTAGCTGACCGCTATTCCTATAGAACCAATCTATATTTAAGTCGAATAGCTGGAATTGCGTCGTCTATTCTCATGTTACTAGGACAAGGTAATTTTTGGATTTACGCACTCGCTATGGTGGTGAGTGCCTTGTCTTATAATTTTGATTCGGGGACGAGTGCAGCCATGGTTTATGATTCGGCCGTGGAGGCTGGATTAAAAGAGCGCTACTTATCTATCTCCAGTTTTATGTCAGGGGTCGCAGAAGGAACTCGGTCTTTGGGGACCGTTTTAGCGGGATTTTTTGTCCATGGTCAATTGCACTTGACCTACTATATCATGATTGCTACTTCTATAATCGTTCTTTTCCTAACTTGGATGCTAAAAGAGCCTAGTGTTAAAGCGCAAAAATCTGAGCGTCTGACAATGAAAAAAATAATCTGGACTGTCAAAGAGGAGTTGCGGAGAAATCCCAGTCTTTTTAGTTGGATGATTCTTTCCCAAATCATCGGGACACTGATGTGCATGTTTTATTTTTACTATCAAAATCAACTTCCTGACTTAGAAGGGTGGCAGATTTCGATGGTCATGTTGATGGGCAGTGTTTTGAATATCTGGGCAGTTTATCTAGCAAGTAAGATTGGAAAGAAGTATTCAGCCTTAAAGCTCTTTCCAATTCTTGTACTCTTGACGGGAGGAACTTATTTGCTTTCCTACTTCGGAACGCCGCTGATTTATATTTTGGTTTATTGGATCAGTAACGCCTTATATGCTCTCTTTCAGCCGATTTTTGATAATGATTTACAAAAGCGACTCCCAAGTGAGGTACGGGCAACCATGCTAAGTGTCTACTCTATGATGTTCAGCCTGAGTATGATTGTTATTTTTCCTCTGACGGGGTGGCTGATTGATGCTCTAGGTTTTGTAGAAGCCTTTATTTACTTAGGATTCTTTTTAGTAATAGTCGGCTTTTCACTATTCTTCATTTTGAAAGAGATGGCCAGAGCTTTGAAACTGGAAGAGGATGTTATTTCTAAGTAATAAAGTTATTTTTTCACTTTTATCTTTTTTACTTGCTATCTATCAGTTTTTCTAGTATAATGGTTTATTGTGAGCGAACCTCACTTACCCCTTGCAAAGACTGGGGGTCATTAGACCAAAAGGAGGAACATATCAATGGCTAAATACGAAATTCTTTATATCATTCGTCCAAATATTGAAGAAGAAGCGAAAAACGCTTTGGTAGCACGTTTTGACTCTATCTTGACTGACAACGGTGCAACTGTTGTTGAATCAAAAGACTGGGAAAAACGTCGTCTTGCATACGAAATCCAAGATTTCCGTGAAGGACTTTACCACATCGTTAACGTTGAAGCAAACGACGACGTAGCTCTTAAAGAGTTTGACCGTCTTTCAAAAATCAACGCTGACATTCTTCGTCACATGATCGTCAAACTTGACGCGTAAGAAGGTAGATTATGATTAACAATGTTGTACTTGTAGGGCGTATGACGCGTGACGCTGAGTTGCGTTATACCTCATCAAATGTAGCAGTTGCGACTTTTACTCTTGCAGTAAACCGTACATTTAAGAGTCAAAATGGTGAACGTGAGGCTGATTTCATCAATGTCGTTATGTGGCGCCAACAGGCTGAAAATCTTGCTAATTGGGCTAAAAAAGGCTCTCTTATCGGGATCACAGGCCGTATCCAGACTCGTAGTTACGATAACCAGCAAGGACAACGTGTTTACGTAACAGAAGTCGTGGCGGATAATTTCCAAATGTTGGAAAGCCGCGGAGTGCGTGAAGGACATTCAGGTGGCGCTTATTCTGCACCAACTGCTGGTCAATCAGCACCTGCAAACCCAGTACCAGACTTTTCACGTTCTGAAAATCCATTTGGAGCAACAAATCCATTGGACATTTCAGATGATGATTTACCATTCTAATGGACAATTAATACTATAAAGGAGAAAAAACATGGCTCAACAACGTCGTGGCGGATTCAAACGCCGTAAAAAAGTTGATTACATCGCAGCAAACAAAATTGAATATGTTGATTACAAAGATACTGAGCTTCTTAGCCGTTTCATTTCAGAACGTGGGAAAATCCTTCCTCGTCGTGTAACAGGAACTTCAGCTAAAAACCAACGTAAAGTAACAACAGCTATCAAACGCGCTCGCGTAATGGCTTTGATGCCTTTCGTAAACGAAGATTAAAGAAAAGACCCGTAAGGGTCTTTTTTTTACTAGCATGGAAATGAGAGAGCGAGTTGGGTCCAGTGGAGCTCTTTTCATGAGCTCGAAAACAAGAAAGCGAATTAAGTCCCTTACAGTAAACAATCAAAAGTAGATATTTTGGGGCCTAGTAGGATTCTATTTTTAGTTTGCTAGATCTTTCTTTTCCTTTTTATCACTATTATCGTGCTATAATAGTGAGAGAAGGCTTTTAAGGAGTACCTTATGGAAACAACGTGTCTGATTAGAAAAATGCAAACATCTGATGTTAAAGAACTATCCCAAGGTTTTATCAATCAAGGTTGGCCAGGTAGAGAGGAGATTTTAATTCGATACTTCAAGGAGCAGGAAAGTGGAGAGAGGGAAGTGTTAATTGCTGACCTTACTAGTGCTGTAGCGGGCTACATTACTATTTTACCCGATGCGAAGCAGGGCCCCTTTGCTGGAATGGGTCCAGAACTTTCAGATTTCAATGTCTTTGAGCCCTTTCAAAATCAAGGTATTGGAAATCTCTTGATGGAAGAAGCGGAAAAACGAGTTAAGCTCATATCGGATAAGGTGACCCTTGGTGTTGGGCTCCATTCAGGGTATGGGCCTGCCCAGAGATTGTACATCAAACGAGGTTATATTCCAGATGGTTCGGGCGTTTGGTATCGAAATCACAGACCAACTATGGATGCTACTTGTGAAGATATCGGTGACCTTGTTTTATATCTGTCAAAAGATTTGATTTAAGATAGATCTTATAAGGTTTAACTTTAAAATAGCAAGAAGTCGTAAACTCCTTTTTCATTAGAGAGGGGATTTTTTTGTGTTAGAAAAAAGGGGATTCTATGGAACGATAAAATATAATTGTTTGAATTATCAAGATAAAAATAATTATTTAAAAAGTAGTAAAGTTTAGAATTTTTAAAAAATATTTCATTTCAAAAAATATTTAAGAAAACTTCAAGGTATCTAGTTTACACGTTGTAAATTATAGCGTTACAGAAATATTACAGTTTATTAAAATTAAATTAAATGCAATAATATACTTTGAAAGAGTTTGACATATAAATTGATTGACGGTAAAATAATTAAGATAATCAAATTAATTGATTTGCGCAATAATTCGATATAAAGATTAATCTGATGTGTCAAATTTTATTATAGTAGAAGGATACCATAATGAAGAAATTGAAAGTGATGGTTGTTTTTGGAACACGACCAGAAGCTATTAAAATGGCCCCTTTAGTGTTAGAATTGCAAAAACATAGTGACAGTATTGAGACGATCACAGTTGTGACAGCTCAGCACCGTCAAATGCTGGACCAAGTTCTTGAAACGTTTCGCATCGAGCCACATTATGACCTGGATATTATGGGGAAAAATCAATCCCTTTTAGATATTACTGGAAAAATTTTAGAAAAGTTTGATTCAGTTGTTAAGCAAGAACTTCCAGATATAATTCTTGTTCATGGAGATACAACAACAACTTTTGCAGCAAGTTTAGTTGCTTTCTATAATCAGGTACGTATCGGCCATGTTGAAGCTGGCCTAAGGACCTTTGATAAGTATTCTCCTTTCCCAGAAGAGATGAATCGTCAGATGACTGACTGCCTTGCGGATCTTTATTTTGCTCCAACTAGTGAGAGTAAAGAAAATCTCCTTAAGGAAAATCACCCTGAGTCTGCTATTGTCATTACGGGAAATACAGCCATTGATGCCTTGAAACTAACCGTTCAATCGGATTACTATCATGAAGTTCTAGATCAATTGGATCCAAATAAGAAACTTGTATTGGTAACCATGCACCGTCGTGAGAATCAAGGTCAACCAATGAGAAATGTCTTTACAGCTTTACGTGAGATGGTCGATTTTCATCAGGAAATTGAAGTTGTCTATCCTGTTCACCTTAGCCCTGTCGTTCAAGAAGCAGCAAAAGATATCTTAGCTGGTCACGATCGTATTCACTTGATTGAACCTCTAGATGTACTTGATTTTCATAATTTGGCTTCAAGAAGCTATTTTATCATGACCGACTCTGGCGGAGTTCAAGAAGAGGCGCCTTCTCTCGGCAAACCTGTCCTTGTCCTTCGTGACACGACGGAACGTCCAGAAGGAGTACGTGCGGGTACTTTGAAGCTAGTTGGTACGGATCCAGTAAGTGTGAAAGAAGCGATGACAGCACTCTTAACAGATGAAACTCTTTATGGACAAATGTCTCAGGCACCAAATCCTTATGGAGATGGAAATGCATCAGAAAGAATTGTACAAACTATTAAACATTATTTTGGTTTTGCTGAATCTGCATCAGAGTTTCAAGAAGGAGCTAGGACAAAATGAAAAATTGGTATAGATTTAGAAACTGGTTTCTGACTTTGCTTGGATGTGAGCTTCTTTTGTTGGTACTTTGCTTTTTCTATGCTCGAACTATTATTTTAGAGCAAATTTTGTTTTTAGCTTTGGCTTTGTTTGCAGTGTTGGTATTATCTGACCTTTTGCTTACTTGGACCCTTATCTTAGCATTTGGTTTTGGACTTATCGTTTTGGTTGCGGGTGTGGTTTATATCCCAATCATTCAACTGATCTTCTTATTAATCAGTTTTCCTCTTTTGATTGGGATTCTACTTAAGGTTCGTTATTATTTCTTCAAGGTGGCCTCAAAGGTCCAAGAACAGGAAGACGAAGCTCGAGCAGATTACCAGGCTATGGTAACTGCACAAAGTGATGTGACGGTTCAATCTCTATTGATTCATTGGGCACATGAAGATTTGTTCTTCCAGATTAAACCGAAAGAACATAACCAGATGCTCAGTCGTATTCAAGAGGTAATTGCTCAGGAATTGAGTTACAATGATAAGCTCTATTACGTTTCGGATGGTAATTTTCTCGTTCTATCGAGTAGTAGCCAACATTCTTTGAAGGAACTTTACTTTAGTGGTTTGCAGGAGAAACTGAGCAGTTTAGTTTTTCATGGAGAAGATGGCAATCAAGGAATTCAGTTCCAAACAGGGTATTTGGAGATTAACTCTGATAATAAAGATAAATACCAAGACTACGCAGATGTTGTCAGTCATCTCAAACGTCAACTAGAGACAGATGTAATTGTAGAATATTAGGAGGGAAACATGACTTTAACCGAACTATTTTTTGGTATTGCTTTGGGACTCAGTCTCACCTTTGGCATTTGTTTTATCATATTATTTATTGCATACAATATTCTTTACCATCGAGTGAACAAAAATTTTAAGGCGGTGAATCATGATTAGTCAAATGTTAATGATTTTTACCTTGCTTACAATTTGGATTTCTCTAGCATGGGGATTGGTAATTCTCTTTTCAGCTGTTCACTTTTGGTTTAAACACAGTGATTTTTGTGTAGACACTTCGCCGCTACCTTATTATCCTAAGGTTACCATTGTTGTTCCTGCTCATAATGAGGATGTGGTTATTGCCCAAACGGCAAAAGCTATCTTGGATATGAACTACCCTCACGATCGTGTGGAATTGCTTCTATTTGCGGATAACTGTTCGGATAACACCTATGCAGAATGTTTGTCTGTACAAGCCATGCCTGAATATGCAGGAAGAAATCTGACTATTATTGACCGTACTGGTACGGGAGGAAAAGCGGGCGTTTTAAACGATGCTTTGGAGATGGCAACGGGAGAATACATCTGTGTCTATGATGCGGATGCTATGCCTGAAAAAAATGCCCTTTATTTCCTTGTAAAGAAGTGATGAAGGATCCAGAACGTCATGTGGCATCTTTTGGTCGCAACAAGACTCGAAATGCCAATCAAAATTTCTTGACTCGTTGTATTAATCAGGAAATTGTTGTTACCCAACGTGTGCACCACGTTGGGATGTGGCATCTCTTTAAAATTGGGCGTATTCCAGGAACCAACTTTATCATTCAAACCGACTTTGTAAAGAGTATCGGTGGTTGGAAAAATGGTGCCTTAACCGAGGATACCGATATTTCCTTCAAAATCATGCAGAGTGGTAAATTGATTGCCCTTGCCTATAATTCAGAGGCTTTCCAACAAGAGCCTGAGACTTTAAAGAGTTACTATATGCAACGGAAACGCTGGGCTAAAGGAAACTACGAAGTTGTTCTCTCGAACTTTAAGCATTTATTTGGCAGAGCAAACTGGCGCGTTAAACTAGAAGTCTTTAACTATTCATGTGTTTTCTTTTGGTTTAACTTTGCTATTGTCCTATCGGATTTGATTTTCCTAGCGAATGTGCTAGCGATCTGCCTTAATCTTTTCTTCCCAGATGTCAGGGTTCCGTTTGCTTTTGATGCGGACAATATCTACATCGCCCAGCTCATGCTTTTTAACTGGATTCTCATGATTGGTCTCTATTTGATGCAGATTATGATTGCATTGGCAAGTCAATTTGGACAAGCGACAACTAAACAAATCTGGTTGGCCTTGGCAGCCTATTTCTCTTATGCACAGATGTTTATCGTTGTATCCATTGATTCCATTTCTTCAATCGTGCTGGATAAAGTACTCCAACGAAAAGAAACCAAGTGGGTTAAAACCAAGCGATTTGCAGGATAGGAGATTCTATGAAAACGAATAAATTAAAATATGTCTGGTTTGTGCTCATCCTTTCTATCTTTTGTTTGGCCTTGTTTTTAGCAAGAGGAAGGACTAAAATCGAGATGCGTAATCGAATTTACAGCCAATGGAGCCAACAGTTCCTTGTTACAAAAGGCGATCAGTCTTACGTTCGTACGACGAATGATTCTGAGGAAACGACGGTTCTATCAGAAGCCCAAAGTTACGGGATGCTGATAACAGTTCTAGCAGCCCAAAAAGGGCAAGCAAGTCAAGCAGATTTTGAGAGTCTTTATCGCTATTATCAAAATCATCGTATTGAGGGAACGCAGTTGATGTCTTGGAAGCAAGTGATCACAAATGGTAGCGAAACGGTTGAGAAGCAAAACGCAACCGATGGTGATCTCTATATCGCTTATTCTTTGATTGAAGCTTCCAAGCAGTGGCCAGATAAAGCGCAAGAATACCAAGCGCAAGCTAAAAAAATCTTGGATGACATTCTTCAATACAACTACAATGAAGAGACAGGTGTCCTAACAGTAGGAAACTGGGCAAACAAGGATTCCGATTATTATTACTTGATGCGGACGTCTGATACCCTACCTCGCTATTTCCAATCTTTTTATGACCTGACTGGAAACAAGCAGTGGTTAGACATTAAGGATAAGATGCTTGGGCAATTGGAGCAAATCAGTTCTCATTCGGATACGGGTCTCTTGCCAGACTTTATCTGGGCTGAGAAGTCAGGGGCACGTCTTGTTGATGCCAACACAATCGAATCTCAATACGATGGGGCGTACTCTTATAACGCTTGTCGCTTGCCTTATCACTTGTCTCAAAGTCAAGATGAAAGAAGCCAAAAACTCGTTCAAAAGATGATGGATTTCTTTATGAAAGAGCAGCGCATTTATGCTGGCTATGACTTGAACGGAACGGCCCTCAACCAATACCAGGCAGGTAGTTTCTTGGCTCCAATTACCTATGCTTCTGATAAGGGAGAAGGTTATCTGAAACTTCTTCAACAAAATAAATACATTTTCACACAAGATTTACCTATAGAGAGCTACTATGATGCAACGATGATTACCATGATTGCTCTAGAGATGTTCTAGGATGAAAAGTGAGGGCTAGTTCAACTGGCTCTCTTTTTGATAGGTTTTCATCTTTTTTCAAAAAAGGAATTTCCTAAGGTTTATGGTATAATGGAAGGAGTGATAAAAAAGAGGTAGAGAGATGGATGCAAAATTAAAATACAAGGCAAAGAAGATTAAAATCGTCTTTTTTGATATTGATGATACCTTGCGTACGTCAAAGACAGGTTTTATTCCAGCTACAATTCCCACTGTCTTTAAACAATTGCGTGAAAAAGGAATTTTAACAGGAATTGCCTCTGGTCGTGGCATTTTTGGTGTCGTTCCAGAGATTCGTAATCTCAAACCTGACTTTTTTGTAACCCTAAATGGGGCCTATATAGAAGATAAAAAAGGTCAGGTCATTTATCAACATCAGATTGACAAGTCAGATGTTGTGGAGTACATCTCTTGGACGAAGGAAGAGGGAATTGAGTATGGCTTGGTTGGTAGTCATGACGCCAAACTCTCTACTCGAACAGAACTGATCAGTGAGGCGATTGATCCGATTTATCCGAACCTGGGTGTGGATCCTGACTTTCATGAAAAAGCAGAAATATACCAGATGTGGACCTTTGAGGATAAAGGGGATGACTTGCGGTTACCAGATAGTCTCTCTGGTAAACTTCGCATGGTGCGTTGGCATGAACATTCATCTGATATCGTGCCGATTTCAGGATCCAAAGCAACTGGTGTAGCCAAGGTTGTAGAACATCTAGGCTTGAAACCAGAGAATGTTATGGTCTTTGGGGATGGGCTCAATGACTTGGAACTCTTTGATTATGCTGGAATCAGTATTGCTATGGGTGTTTCCCACGATAAGATCAAAGAAAAAGCAGATTATATTACAAAAACAGTAGAAGAAGATGGCATTTTTGATGCCTTAGAAGGATTTGGTATGGTAGAAAAAGAATTGCATTTCCCACAAGTAGAAATTGAAACAGTAGAAGGTCCGCTAGCGACCATTAAGACAAATCACGGAGACTTGCGTATCAAGCTTTTCCCTGAACATGCTCCTAAAACAGTGGCCAACTTTGTTGCTCTGTCAAAAGACGGTTACTATGATGGTGTGATTTTCCACCGTATTATCAAGGATTTTATGATCCAAGGTGGAGACCCAACTGGTACTGGTATGGGGGGAGAGTCAATCTATGGCGACTCTTTTGAAGATGAATTTTCTGAAGAACTTTATAATATCCGTGGTGCCCTTTCTATGGCCAATGCGGGTCCAAATACCAATGGTAGCCAGTTCTTTATCGTGCAAAACCAACATTTGCCGTACTCTAAGAAAGAGATTGCGCGTGGTGGCTGGCCTGAACCAATCGCTGAGATCTATGCAGAACAAGGTGGAACTCCTCACCTTGACCGCCGCCATACTGTTTTCGGGCAGTTGGTAGATGCTGAATCATTTGCGGTCTTGGATGCCATTGCAGCTGTTGAGACTGGTGCAATGGACAAACCAGTTGAAGATGTAGTAATTGAAACGATTGAAATTGAGGACTAGAATGAAAATTGGTGATAAGCTAACTGGGCGTATTACAGGAATTCAGCCCTATGGTGCCTTTGTTGAGTTAGAGACAGGGGTGACAGGGCTGATTCACATCTCGGAGATTCGGACGGGATTTATTGAAAATATCTATGATATTTTAAAAATTGGTGATGAAGTTCAAGTACAGGTGGTGGATTTTGACGAATACACTGGAAAAGCTAGTCTTTCTATCCGTACTTTGGAGGAAGAAAAACATCAATTGCCAAGACGGAGACGTTTTTCAAATGATCGTATCAAGCACGGTTTTGCACCACTTGGACGAATGATGCCTGTTTGGACGCGCGAGGCACTAGAGCATTTAAAGAAGAAACCATAAATACAATTATCTAAATCATTTGTAATATTAACATAATTTATTGTAATGAAAGTATGAAAGAAAAACAATTATTAAAACCAGGAGAGCGCATCAACCAGCTCTTTTCGACAGATATTAAGATCATTCAAAATAGAGAGGTGTTTAGCTATTCAGTGGATAGTGTTCTCTTATCACGCTTTCCTCGCTTCCCTAAACGGGGTTTAATTGTGGACTTTTGTGCTGGCAATGGTGCAGTGGGACTTTTTGCTAGTTCACGTACTCAGGCGCAGATAATATCTGTAGAGATTCAGGAGCGCTTGGCGGATATGGCAGAGCGTTCGGTTCAGTTGAATGGTTTGGAAGAGCAGATGCGGGTCATCTGCGATGATTTGAAAAATATGCCTGCCCACATTCAGGGAAGTAAGGTGGATATGATTTTGTGTAATCCGCCTTATTTTAAGGTGGATCCGCATTCCAATTTGAATGAGAGTGAACACTACCTTTTAGCTAGACATGAAATTACAACTAATCTAGAAGAAATCTGTCGGAGCGCCCAGAGTATTCTCAAGTCTAATGGCCGTTTGGCTATGGTTCATCGTCCAGATCGGCTTTTGGATATCTTAGATATGCTTCAGCGCCATAATTTGGCTCCGAAGCGCCTGCAATTTGTCTATCCTAAACGAGAAAAGGAAGCCAATATGCTTTTAATCGAAGCTATTAAGGATGGATCAACGAGCGGCTTCAAGGTCTTGCCACCACTCATTGTTCACAATGATGATGGTTCCTACACGCCAGAAATTCAAGAGATTTACTATGGATCATAAGGCCTATATGTATGTGGTGGAGTGCCGTGATGGTTCTTACTATACTGGTTACACGACAGATGTGAAGAAACGCCTTGCCGTTCATAATAGTGGTAAGGGTGCCAAGTATACCCGAGCTCGCTTGCCAGTTAAACTCATCTATGTAGAGGGCTTTGCTAGCAAGGAAGAAGCCATGTCAGCAGAGGCTCTTCTCAAACGAAAGAAACGTCCACAGAAAGAACGATTTCTATCCGAAAATCAAGAAAAAAATCTAGTTAACGATATTGATGTCTAATGAGGAGTCCTTTGACTCCTCTTACTTTTGTCAAAAGAGGAAAAAAGTGCTAAAATAAGATGAATAAATTTAAAGAGGTATTATCATGTCTAAGATTCTAGTATTTGGTCACCAAAATCCAGACTCAGATGCCATCGGGTCATCTGTAGCCTTTGCTTATCTTGCAAAAGAGGCGTATGGATTGGACACAGAAGCAGTAGCACTTGGAACTCCTAATGAAGAAACAGCCTTCGTTTTGAACTATTTTGGTGTAGAAGCACCACGCGTCATCACATCTGCTAAAGCAGAAGGTGCAGAGCAAGTTATCTTGACAGACCACAATGAATTTCAACAGTCTGTATCAGATATCGCTGAAGTAGAAGTTTATGGTGTTGTGGACCACCACCGTGTGGCTAACTTTGAAACTGCAAGCCCACTCTACATGCGTTTGGAACCAGTTGGATCTGCGTCTTCAATCGTTTACCGCATGTTCAAAGAACACGGTGTAGCAGTTCCCAAAGAACTTGCTGGTTTGATGCTTTCAGGTTTGATTTCAGATACTCTTCTTTTGAAATCACCAACAACTCATCCATCTGATAAAGTCATTGCTCCTGAATTGGCTGAATTGGCTGGTGTCAACTTGGAAGAGTACGGCCTTGCTATGCTGAAAGCTGGTACAAACTTGGCTAGCAAATCTGCTGAAGAATTGATTGATATCGATGCTAAGACTTTTGAACTCAACGGAAATAAGGTTCGTGTTGCTCAAGTCAATACTGTTGATATTGCTGAAGTCTTGGAACGCCAAGTAGAAATCGAAGCAGCAATGCAAGCGGCTAATACAGCAAACGGCTACTCTGACTTTGTCTTGATGATTACAGACATCGTCAATTCAAACTCAGAAATCCTTGCTCTTGGATCAAACATGGACAAGGTGGAAGCAGCATTTAACTTCAAACTTGAAAACAACCACGCTTTCCTTCCAGGTGCTGTTTCACGTAAGAAACAAGTGGTGCCTCAGTTGACTGAAAGCTTTAATGGCTAATAACCTGAGTGATAATCGAAACGTGGAAACACTTGTTTTCCATATAGCTAAAGGGGTTTCGGCTCCTTTTTTTCTAGGAGAGAAAGATGTTAGAAAATGGCGATTTGATTTTTGTGAAGGATTTTTCAGATATGGGGCAGGCCATCCAGGCTTCTACTGGGAACTATAGTCATGTAGCCATCTTTTTGGACGGTTTTGTTTATCATGCAACTGGTGAAGTTGGTGTTATCTGTCAAGAACCAGCTGATTTTTTTGAACTGACTCATCTTTACGACCTTTATGTCTATCCAGAGCTGGAAGCTGACTTGGTAAAGGAGAGAGCTAGCAAACATTTAGGTGCACCCTATAATGCCTCTTTTTATCCGGATGGGAATGGCTTTTATTGCTCCCAGTATATCGCAAAAATCCTGCCTATTTTTGAGACTATTCCAATGCAATTTGGGGACGGGGAGCAGGAGATTAGTGATTTCTGGAATGAATACTATAGAGAACTAGGAATAGCTGTGCCTCTGAACCAGCCGGGGACCAATCCTAGTCAGTTAGCAGCATCCCCTCTTTTAAAATGTAAAGAAAGGAATCTTCATGATTCAGATTTTTAATCCTTCTCGTTTGACTCGACAACTATTTTTTATAGATTTGGTTGACTATCTGGACCAGCATGACGATGTGATTCTACGAGAAATCAAGGCCCAGTTTCCAGATGTATCAGTTGATAAGCTTATGGAAGAGTATATAAAGGCAGGCTTGATTCTAAGGGAAAATAAACACTATTCACTCAATTTCCCTTTTTTAGAATCTACGGATGATTTAGCCCTTGATCAAGAGATTTTTATCAGAGAGGACAGTCCAGTCTATCAAGGCTTGCTGGAGAAGACTTTTGAGACGGAATTGCGCAATCAAACCAATGCAGCCATTTTAATCGAACATACGGACTTTGCAAGGCAAAAAATGACCTTGTCTAATTATTTTTATAAAGTTAAGAACCAGTATCCACTGACAGAAGATCAGCAGAAACTCTATGCCATTTTAGGAGATGTCAATCCTGAGTATGCTCTCAAGTATATGACGACGTTTTTACTCAAGTTCCTCAAAAAGGATCAGCTCATGCAGAAACGCCGTGATATCTTTGTGGATAGTTTGGTCGTCCTAGGCTATGTTGTGCAAAACGAAGAAGGAAAGTATGAGTTGGCTGTTGATTTCGACAAGGAGCGGTTGACTTTCTATTTACCTTAATTGCTTCATTTTGAGCAGATTGCTTGACTTTGCTAAAGAATAAGCATAAACTGAATGTAAGCGATAACCATTGTCGTATTAGAACAAAAGGAGACAGAGCTATGTCACTTGAAAATAAATTGGAACAAGCAACTGGTGCTATCAAAGAAGGATTTGGTAAAGTTACTGGTGATAGCAAAACGGAAGCAGAAGGTACTGTAGAAAAAACAGTTGCGAAAGCAAAAGAAGTTGTTGAAGATGCTAAAGGTGCTGTAGAAGGTGCCGTTGAAGGTCTTAAAAATTCATTTAAGAAAGAAGACTAAAAAAATCAAGGGAATGTTTCCCTTGATTTTTTTATAGATAACGTTCTGCGATAGCTGCGTCTCCAGGATAGTCTTCTTTCTTTCCTTGGACGATTTGGTAGCAATCGGCTCCCTTACCTGCAATAATCACAGCATCAAGTTCTTGATTTGTGATGGCCATAGCTGCCTTGATGGCTTCTTCACGATCGGTAATCTTTTCAACAGGATGACTGATATAGCTACTAATTTCATCCGCAATGGCCATTGGATCTTCATAGTTGGGGTCATCAGCGGTGAGAAAGACTTGAATCTCAGGATGTTGATTAAGGAGGAGGCCAAAGTCCTTGCGTCGACTTTCTCCTTTATTGCCTGTCGAACCGAGAACAAGAGCAATTTTTCCAGTTTGATGGGTTTCAACCACATTGATGAGTTTTTTCAGACTGTCACCATTATGGGCATAGTCAATGAAAACCTTAGCTCCATTTTTCTGAGTCAAGACTTCCATACGTCCAGGAACGCGGGTTGCAGCGATCCCTTTTTTGATGTCCTCCAGACTGGCACCTAGACGAAGACAGGCAAGTCCTGCAGCAACTGCATTTTCTTGGTTAAAGTGACCGATGAGTTGGATATCATAATCACCAGCGAGTTTACCTGTAGCGGAAAAGCTAAAGGCTTTGGAGTTCTCGATTTGGTTACTTGACTGGCTACCATAGAAGTCATGTTCTTGATCTTCTACTTGTTCTTTCAATACAGAAAAGTGGTCCATGTCGCTATTAATGACAACTGCTCGACTATTTTTCATCAAGAGACGTTTGTGGTAGAAGTAATCTTCAAAGCTAGGATGCTCAATCGGACCGATATGGTCAGGAGTGATGTTAAGAAAGACACCTACATCAAAGGTCAGACCATAGACTCGATGAACAAGATAGGCTTGGCTAGAGACTTCCATTACAAGATGGGTTCTTCCATTCTTAACAGCCTGAGCCATCATGTCGAAAAGATCGATATTTTCTGGTGTTGAGAAGGAAGATTTAAAGAAGGTCTCGCCATCTAGAGTTGTGTTCATAGTTGACAAGAGAGCTGTTGGGTAGCGTTGAGATAGGATGTGGTAAGCAAAGTACGCTGCTGTTGTCTTTCCTTTTGTCCCTGTGAAAGCGAGAATTTTGAGTTTTTCTTGTGGATTTCCATAAAATTCCATAGCAATCAAACTCATGGCTTTTTTGATATCGTTCACAATGATGACGGGGATACCGACTTCGTAGTCCTTTTCTGCGACATACCAAGTTAAGCCTTGACTTATAGCAGAAAGGAGATATTCTTTTTTAAAGGCAGCACCTTTTGCAAAAAAAAGAGTCCCTTCTTTTACTTTTCGGCTGTCGTAACTGATGCTGTCAAAAACAACTTCACTGTAGTTGTAGTGGTAATGACCTTGGTCAACAATCTCACGAAAAAGGCCATCTTTCTTTAAAATATCTAATACGGTTTCAATCTTAATCATACTTTCTATTATAAACTTCACGCCCGAATTTTACAAGTAACAAGGAAAAGTTTATAATGGAAGATAAGGAACTTTTTCCTAGTTATCAAAATTGAATGAGGAAGCTATGTCTAACGAAAACAATCACCAGCAAGCCCAGATGTTGCGAGGGACTGCTTGGCTAACAGCTAGTAACTTTATTAGTCGCCTCCTTGGTGCTATCTACATTATTCCCTGGTATATCTGGATGGGGACCTATGCTGCCAAGGCCAATGGTCTCTTTACCATGGGCTACAATATTTACGCCTGGTTCTTGCTGATTTCGACAGCGGGTATCCCAGTTGCGGTCGCCAAACAAGTGGCTAAGTACAATACCATGCGAGAAGAAGAGCATAGCTTTGCCTTGATTCGGAGTTTCCTAAGCTTTATGACGGGCTTGGGATTAGTCTTTGCCTTGGTCTTGTATCTCTTTTCTCCCTGGTTAGCAGATTTGTCAGGTGTGGGGAAAGAACTGATTCCCATCATGCAGAGCTTGGCTTGGGCGGTCTTGATTTTCCCATCTATGAGTGTCATCCGAGGCTTCTTCCAAGGGATGAATAACCTGAAACCCTATGCTATGAGTCAAATCGCCGAGCAGGTGATTCGTGCCATCTGGATGTTGATGGCAACCTTCTTCATTATGAAGATGGGTTCTGGTGACTACTTATCAGCCGTTACCCAATCGACCTTTGCAGCCTTTGTGGGGATGGTGGCAAGTTTTGCAGTTTTGATCTACTTTCTTGCCCAAGAAGGTTTGCTCAAAAGAGTTTTTGAAACACGGGATAAAATCAATAGTAAGCGACTCTTAGTCGATACCATCAAGGAAGCCATTCCCTTTATCCTGACAGGATCAGCCATTCAACTCTTCCAAATCTTAGACCAGATGACCTTTATCAATAGTATGAAGTGGTTTACTAACTACAGCAATGAAGACTTGGTTGTCATGTTTTCTTATTTCTCAGCCAATCCTAATAAAATTACTATGATTTTAATCTCTGTGGGAGTTTCAATCGGGAGTGTCGGCTTGCCGCTTTTGACGGAAAACTATGTAAAAGGTGACTTGCAGGCGGCGGCTCGCCTAGTCCAAGATAGCCTTACCATGCTCTTCTTATTTTTACTGCCGGCAACGGTTGGAGTGGTCATGGTAGGGGAGCCTCTTTATACAGTCTTTTACGGTAAGCCAGATAGTCTGGCCATGGGCTTATTTGTCTTTGCAGTTTTGCAGTCTACTATCCTAGGCTTGTATATGGTCTTGTCTCCCATGCTTCAGGCCATGTTCCGAAACCGCAAGGCAGTGCTTTACTTTGTCTATGGTTCTATTGCTAAGATCGTCTTGCAATTGCCAACCATTGCTATTTTCCACAGCTACGGTCCTTTGATTTCAACGACTATCGGCTTGATTATTCCGAATGTCTTGATGTACCGAGACATCTGCCAAGTAACGGGTGCTCGTCGAAAGATTATCTTGAAGCGAACCATTTTGATTACCATCTTAACTCTGGTTATGTTTATCTTAGTTGGCTTCTTACAATGGCTGCTCGGTTTTGTCTTCCAACCAAGTGGACGTTTCTGGAGTTTCCTTTACGTAGCTCTCATCGGGGGGCTTGGAGGAGGCCTTTATGGTTTGATGAGCCTACGGACAAGACTCTTAGACAAGATAATCGGCAAAGCTCAAGCAGACCGACTACGTACACGATTGAAAATATCGTAAAAAGATTTATAAATAAAAGTAATGAATTTAACCTTTCTTTAACAGAAAGGTTTTTATACTACATTTTTCTTAAAAAAAGAGAACTTTTTCTAAAATCAAGAGCAAAAAATATGCTTTTTTAAGTTTTTCTTTAGAAATTACTTGACTAAATAAAACCAAAGCTGTATAATAAGACAAAACTTTTAAATAGGAGGTTCTGGAAATGAAAAAGTCTAAGGCCAAGTATCTGACACTTGCAAGTGTCGTGTTAAGCGCAGGTATCTTACTGAGCGCATGTGGAAATTCAAGTAGCGCTACTAAAACATATAACTATGTTTATTCGAGCGATCCATCTAGTTTGAACTATCTTGCAGAAAACCGTGCAACAACCAATGACATCGTGACCAATTTGGTGGATGGGTTGATGGAAAATGACCAATACGGTAACTATGTTCCATCATTGGCAGAGGATTGGACTGTTTCTCAGGACGGTTTGACCTATACTTACAAATTGCGTAAGGATGCAAAATGGTATACTTATGAGGGTGAAGAATACGCCCCTGTAACGGCCCAAGACTTTGTGACAGGTTTGAAATATGCTGCTGATAAAAAATCCGAAGCCTTGTACCTTGTTCAAGACTCTGTAGCAGGTTTGGATGACTATATCAACGGGAAAACAACTGACTTTTCAACTGTCGGTGTTAAGGCGATTGACGACCAAACAGTTCAGTACACTTTGACACGTCCAGAATCTTATTGGAATTCTAAAACAACTTCAACCATTCTCTTCCCTGTCAATGCAGATTTCTTAAAATCAAAAGGGGATGACTTTGGTAAGGTAGACCCTTCTAGTATTTTGTACAATGGACCTTTCTTGATGAAATCGTTTGTTTCAAAATCTGTTATCGAATTCAAGAAAAATCCCAACTATTGGGATGAAAAAAATGTCTTTGTGGATGATGTGAAATTGGCCTATTATGATGGTAGTGACCAAGATGCACTAGCACGTAACTTTGTAGAAGGAGTCTATAGCTACGCGCGTCTCTATCCAAATAGCTCAAGCTTTGAAGGAATTAAAGAGAAGAACAAGGATAACATCATCTATAGTATGCAAAATGCAACTTCTTATTACTTGAACTTCAACTTGGACAGAAAATCTTATAACTTCACGTCTAAGTCCTCTGATATCGAAAAGAAATCAACCCAAGAAGCAGTTCTGAATAAAAACTTCCGTCAAGCCTTCAACTATGCTTATAACCGTACAGCCTATGGAGCACAATCTCAAGGGGAGGACGGAGCAACGAAGATTATTCGTAACTTGGTTGTACCTCCTACATTTGTAAGCATCAACGGAAAAGACTTTGGCGATGTTGTTTCAGAAAAGATGGTCAACTATGGCCAAGAATGGCAAGGAATCAACTTTGCAGATGCGCAAGATCCATACTACAATCCTGACAAGGCTAAAGCTAAATTTGCAGAAGCTAAGAAAGAATTGGAAGCTAAGGGTGTGCAATTCCCAATCCACTTGGACGTATCAGTCGACCAATCAGCTAAAAAAGGTGTACTTGAAGCAAGTTCTTTGAAACAATCCATCGAATCTGTTCTAGGAGCTGAGAATGTGGTTATCGATATCCAACAGCTATCAACAGATGACTTTGACAACTCTAGCTACCTAGCTCAAACTGCAGCTCAAAAAGACTTTGATATCTATAATGGCGGTTGGAGTGCGGACTACTTGGATCCATCAAGTTATCTTGATATCTTAAATGTCAATAACGGTGGTATGTTGCAAAACATTGGTCTAGAACCAGGTGAGGTCAATGACAAGGCTAAGGCAGTTGGTCTGGATACTTACACTCAAATGTTAGAAGAAGCGAACAAGGAGCAAGATCCAGCAAAACGTTATGAAAAATATGCTGAAATTCAAGCTTGGCTCGTTGATAGCGCCCTTGCAATTCCAAACGTTTCTCAGGGTGGAACACCGACCTTGAGAAAGACAGTTCCATTCTCATCACCATTCTCACAAGCTGGAAATAAGGGTGTCGAATCATACAAGTATCTCAAGTTACAAGATAAGACTGTAACGGCTGATGAGTATGAAAAAGCTAAAGAAAAATGGCTAAAAGAAAAAGAAGAATCAAATAAAAAAGCCCAAGAAGAACTGGCAAAACACGTTAAATAACCAGTCTATTCAACAGGAAAAACGATAGTTTCTCAAGGAACTATCGTTTTTATATAGTTTGAAACTATAGCTAGCTCTTGAAAACAAGAAAATGAGTTAGTAAAAATAAGTGGTACAATAGTTACTATAGATTTGGAGGTATTGTATGAGCAAAGAACTACACATCAACACAATTTTGGCCCAGGCTGGGATCAAGTCAGATGAGGCTACAGGTGCCTTGGTAACGCCGCTTCATTTTTCAACAACTTATCAGCATCCGGAGTTCGGTCAGTCTACGGGATTTGACTATACTCGGACTAAAAACCCAACTCGCAGTAAGGCGGAGGAGGTCTTGGCGGCTATTGAGTCAGCAGACTATGCCCTAGCAACGAGCTCAGGTATGGCTGCGATTGTACTGGCCTTTAGTGTCTTTCCAGTAGGAAGTAAAGTCTTGGCTGTACGCGATCTGTATGGGGGTTCTTTCCGTTGGTTCAATCAAGTCGAGCAAGAAGACCGTTTCCATTTTACCTATGCCAATACAGAAGAAGAGCTGATCGCAGAGTTAGAGAAAGATGTGGATGTTCTCTATATTGAAACACCAACCAATCCCTTGATGTTGGAATTTGATATTGCCAAACTAGCCAAACTAGCTCATGCCAAGGGTGCCAAGGTAGTGGTGGACAATACCTTCTACAGTCCGATTTATCAACGTCCGATTGAAGATGGTGCGGATATCGTTCTTCATTCAGCCACCAAGTATCTAGCAGGGCACAATGATGTCTTGGCTGGGGTAGTTGTGACTAATAGTTTAGAACTATATGAGCAACTTTTCTACAATTTGAATACGACTGGTGCGGTCTTGTCACCATTTGATAGTTATCAGTTGATTCGTGGTCTTAAAACTCTACCTCTTCGTATGGAACGTTCTACAGCCAATGCCCAAGAAGTGGTTGCTTTTTTGAAGGATTCACCTGCTGTCAAGGAAGTGCTCTATACTGGACGTGGGGGTATGATTTCCTTTAAAGTAGTGGATGAAAAACGTATTCCTCATATTTTAAATAGCTTAAGGATCTTCTCATTTGCAGAAAGTTTGGGTGGGGTGGAGAGTCTGATTACCTATCCGACGACTCAAACCCATGCGGATATTCCAGCAGAAGTGCGCCATTCCTATGGCTTAACAGATGACCTCTTGCGCTTGTCAATTGGGATTGAAGATGCTAGAGATTTGATTGCGGACTTGCGCCAAGCTTTGGAAGGATAAGATAGATATGGGAAAATATGATTTTACAAGCCTGCCCAATCGTTTTGGGCACCATACCTATAAATGGAAAGAAGCAGAAGCTGACCGAAAAGTTCTACCAGCCTGGATAGCAGATATGGACTTTGTGGTTTTGCCTGAGGTTCGACAAGCTGTACAAGCCTACGCAGATCAGTTGGTCTATGGCTATACTTATGCTAGTGATGATTTGATTGAATCGGTTCAGGACTGGGAAGCCAATCAACACGGGTATCACTTTGACAAGGATGCCCTCGTCTTTATCGAGGGAGTGGTACCAGCTATTTCAACAGCTATTCAAGCCTTTACAAAAGAAGGAGAGGCTGTTCTGATTAATACACCAGTCTATCCACCGTTTGCACGCAGTGTCAAACTGAACAATCGCAGATTGATTACCAATTCTTTGGTGGAAAAGGACGGGCTGTTTGAGATTGACTTTGACCAGCTGGAGAAGGAATTGGTGGGAGAGGATGTCAAACTCTATATCCTTTGCAATCCTCACAATCCTGGTGGACGTGTTTGGGAAAAGGAAGTGTTAGAAAAGATTGGTCATCTCTGCCAAAAACACGGTGTTTTGCTTGTTTCAGATGAGATTCACCAAGATTTGGCCCTCTTTGGTCACAAACACCAGTCATTCAACACCATTGATCCCGCCTTTAAAGACTTTGCCCTTATCCTGAGCAGTGCCACTAAGACCTTTAATATTGCTGGGACCAAGAATTCCTATGCAGTTATTGAAAATCCAAAGCTTCGTGTGGCTTTCCAAAAACGCCAGTTGGCCAATAACCAACATGAAATCTCAGGCTTGGGGTATTTGGCGACAGAAGCTGCCTACCGTTATGGTAAGGACTGGTTAGGAGAGTTAAAAGAAGTCATCGAGGACCACATTAACTATGTAGTGGATGTTTTGGGCAACGAAACCAAGATTAAGGTCATGAAATCGCAAGGTACCTACTTGATCTGGCTTGATTTTTCAGCCTATGACCTAACGGATGACAGCTTGCAAGAGCTTTTGAAGAATGAAGCCAAGGTTATCTTGAATCGTGGTTTGGACTTTGGAGAGGAGGGAACTCTTCATGCCCGCCTCAATGTGGCTATGCCGAAGTCAGTACTGGAAGAGGTTTGCCAACGCATCGTGACCACTTTTGCTACACTTTAAAAATCCAGCCTTCTAGGAGAAAAGTCTTCCTAGAAGGCTATTTTCATAGGGGAAAATGTGGTATAATGAAAAGATAAGATAAAGGGGTAACTATGGCTAAATTGATTCCGGGAAAGTTGCGCATGGAGGGGGTTACACTCTATGAAACAGGCAACATTGAGATTATCAAGGAAAAAGGGAATCGCCTCTATACTCGTGTGGCGGGAGAAGACTTGCGCTACAGTTTAGAGGATGATCTGGTTTTTTGTGCTTGCGATTTTTTCCAAAAAAGAGGTTACTGTGTTCACCTAGCAGCGCTCGAGCATTATCTGAAGAATGATGAAGAAGGCCAGGTGATTTTACAAGCCTTAGAAAAAGGACATGAAGAGCAAGAAGAGGTCGAAACCAAGGTTAGTTTTGGCGGTAGTTTTTTGGAGCGTATCCAACCTCAGAAGAGAGAAAAAATCTACACTTTGTCGGCTCAAGTTCAGGTAGAGGCTGGAACCAATCGCCTCCTTTGGACTCTCCGAATCGGTTTAGTTGATAGTCAAAAATATTATGTCATTCGTGACATCCCTCTCTTTTTGAAGGTTTTGGTCCATCGAAAGCCATATATGATTGGGAAACACTATGAAAATGACTTGTCTTGGGAGGCTTTTGATACAGCTAGTCAAGAAGTTCTTACTTTTTTATGTGGCTTGATTGAGGAGGGACTGAGCCAAGACCTCTTTTTCCCTAATCAAGGTCGTCACCTCTTTTTCCCTCTGACCTTTTTTGAGCAGGGGGTAGAGTTGCTGATGAACTTGGAGGATTTTCATTTTGAGCACCAGATCGATAGTTATGAAAATCTTCTCTTTCATGATTTAGATCCAGAAGCAAACCTATTCTCTTTTTCCGTGAAGGAGTATCCTGATTATTTTGAGATGGAGATTTCTGAGACTGAGCGAGTCAACGTATTCTATGGGGGAGCGGTTCTCTTTCGTAAAGGAAATGTTTATTTCTTGACCCCTAATCAGATAACTCTTTTGAAGGAACTCAAGGAGCTTCCTCAGGAGGAGAGAGGGAGAAAATGCCTCCAGTTTGACAACAGTGATCGTGATCGCCTAGCCGCCTGTTTGCCTTTGTTTGGACAGCTGGGCACAGTTTCTGCTCCTGAGCGCTTGCAAATCAGACCCTTTTCACCAATCTTTTACTTTGATAGGGAGGATGACGGTCGCATCCGCTTGGATATCCAGTTTGACTATGGAGAGGTTAAGGTGACTAGTCGCCAACAGCTGGAACAATTACCATTTTCAAGCGATGCTGTCTTGGAAAACCAGCTATTTCAAGTCTGTTTAGGGGCTGGTTTTGAGGCTGATTTTCAGTCTTGGAGACAGGCTTTGAAGCCAGAGACAGTTTATTCTTTCTTTCACCATACGATTCCAGCTTTTGAGAAGTTGGGTCAGGTTTTCTTGTCTGATGAGATAAATCAGCTCTACAGCGTCCAAGCTCCTCAGGTTCAGATTGAGTCCAAGGGAGGATTGTTGGAAATCCAATTTGATTTCCAAGGGATTGCCCAAGAAGAGATTGATCAAGCTCTTAAAGCCCTGACCAGCAATCAGGATTTCTATATCGGTTCTTCTGACCAAGTGTACTTTTTTGATGAGGAAACCAAGCAGATACGTCAAAATTTGCAGGAACTGGGGGTTGAGCTAAAAGATGGTTCTTTTCAGGCTCGGAAATCCTTAGCTTACAGTCTGTCTCAGTTGTTTGAAGGTCGAGATAGGATCTCCTTCTCAGAGGAATTTCAGCATTTAGCTCATGATTTGACCCATCCAGAGGATTTTCCTTTGGGAGATATACGGGTGCAGGCGAGTTTGAGAGACTATCAGGAAAAGGGAGTCCGTTGGCTCCAGATGCTTCATCACTATGGTTTTGGTGGCATTCTGGCAGATGATATGGGACTGGGAAAAACATTGCAAACTATCGCTTTTTTGACTAGTCAGGTGACAGAAAATAGTCGGGTCTTGATTTTAGCGCCGTCAGGTTTGATCTACAATTGGGCAGATGAATTTAGGAAATTTGCCCCACAGTTGGATTTGGCTGTCGTTCACGGTTTGAAAGCGAATCGAGAAGCAATTCTTTCTGAAAATCACCAAATCTACGTGACTAGCTATGCCACCTTTCGTCAAGATAGCGAGCTTTATCAAGAGATGGCTTTTGATTTTCTCTTTTTAGACGAAGCCCAGGTCATGAAAAATGCCCAGACTAAGATTGCTCAGAGTTTGCGCCAGTTTGTGGTGCCGGCAGTCTTTGCTTTGTCAGGTACGCCCATCGAAAATCATTTAGGAGAGTTGTGGTCTATCTTTCAAATTGTGCTTCCGGGGCTCTTACCAAGTAAAAAGGAGTTTATGAAATTACCGGCTGACCGAGTAGCGCAGTTTATCAAGCCCTTCGTCATGAGGCGTAAGAAAGAAGAAGTCCTTACAGAACTGCCTGATCTAATCGAAGTCGTCTATAAAAATGAACTGGAAGATCAGCAGAAGGCCATCTATCTAGCCCAGTTGCAACAGATGCGAGACCGCCTAGCGCAAGTGACAGATCAAGAATTCCAGAGAAGTCGGGTAGAAATCTTATCTGGTCTCATGCGTTTACGCCAGATCTGCGATACGCCAGCTCTTTTTATGGACAATTACCAAGGAGACAGTGGTAAATTGGATAGTCTCCGAGATTTATTGCTACAAGTGGCAGATGGTGGGCATCGGGTCTTGATTTTCTCTCAATTTAAAGGAATGTTGGAAAAAATCGAGCAAGAGCTCCCAAATTTGGGCTTGACTTCCTTCAAAATTACGGGTTCAACTCCTGCTCAAGACCGGCAAGAAATGACTAAAATATTTAATCAAGGGGAAAGGGATATCTTTCTCATCTCTCTTAAGGCGGGTGGTGTCGGTCTCAATCTGACAGGAGCTGACACCGTCATCCTAGTGGACCTCTGGTGGAATCCTGCTGTCGAGGCCCAGGCTATCGGACGAGCCCACCGCATGGGACAGGAGCGGAAGGTAGAGGTTTACCGTTTGATTACTAGAGGAACCATTGAAGAAAAGATTCAAGAACTCCAAGAACAGAAGAAACACCTGGTTTCCCAAGTTTTGGATGGAACGGAATCGCGTGCGAGTCTTAGTCTGGCAGAAATTCGAGAAATTTTAGGGATTTCTGAAGCCAGCACTTGAAAAATCAAGACAATACGCTATAATGAAGTGTTGAAAGGAAATACAAAATGAAACAAGATCGATTTCCACTGGTGTCAGATGATGAGATCATGCTGACTAAAATGCCAGTCATGGACTTGTACGATGAGTCAGACTTTATTAGCAATATCAAAGGTGATTACCGCGATAAGAACTATTTGGAATGGTCTCCTATCAATGAGGAACAGGCTGTAACTCCTTCGGTAGCTAGTAAGGAGTCAAAACCAGGCCCAGAACCTAAAAAAGTTGAAAAAACGTATGCTGAATTGGCTCGAGAAGAGGCGCGTGCGGATCTGAAGAAGAAACGTTCGGCCAAGTATTTGACTCAGGATGTTAGTCATACTAGACGACACAATGGTTCAACACTTGTTCGTCAAGGAAACCAACCAACAGCACCATTTCAAAAGGAAAATCCAGGTGAGCTTGCCAAGTTTAGCAAAAACTTGAGCCAGTCCCACTATATTCTAGCCGAGGAGGCTGACCAGGTAGTAACTCCAACTCCGAAATCTCAAACGGAAAAGGCTAAAAAGAACAACTATGATTTTCTAAAGAAGAGTCAAATCTATAATAAAAAGAATAAGCAAACAGAACAGGAACGTCAGGTTGCCCAAGAGTTGAATCTGACAAGAATTACTGAGTAAGGGAGAAAAGCATGTCAAAAACATATCATTTTATTGGAATCAAGGGATCAGGGATGAGTGCCTTAGCCTTGATGTTGCATCAAATGGGACACAAGGTTCAAGGTTCAGACGTTGAAAAATACTACTTTACTCAACGTGGACTAGAGCAGGCAGGAATTACGATTCTTCCTTTTGATGAAAAGAACCTGCAAGGGGATCTTGAAATTATTGCTGGAAATGCCTTTCGTCCAGATAACAATGTTGAAATCGCCTATGCCGACAAAAATGGTATCAGCTACAAACGTTACCATGAATTCCTAGGTAGCTTTATGCGTGACTTTGTCAGCATGGGGGTTGCAGGAGCGCATGGTAAGACATCAACGACTGGGATGCTGTCTCACGTTTTGTCTCACATCACAGACACTAGCTTCTTGATTGGGGATGGAACGGGTCGAGGTTCTGAAAATGCCAAGTATTTTGTTTTTGAATCTGACGAATATGAGCGTCATTTCATGCCTTACCACCCAGAATACTCTATCATCACCAATATTGACTTTGACCATCCAGATTACTTTACTAGTCTAGAGGATGTTTTCAACGCCTTTAATGACTATGCCAAACAAATCACGAAGGGTTTATTCGTCTACGGTGAGGATGCTGAGTTGCGTAAGATTACAGCCAATGCTCCAATCTATTACTATGGCTTTGATGCTGAGGGAAATGACTTTGTAGCCAGTGACCTTCTACGTTCTACAACTGGTTCGACCTTCACAGTTCATTTCCGAGGACAAGAGTTGGGTCAATTCCACATTCCAACCTTTGGTCGTCACAATATTATGAATGCGACAGCCGTTATTGGTTTACTTTATACAGCAGGGTTTGACTTGAACTTGGTACGTGAACACTTGAAAACATTTGCTGGTGTCAAGCGTCGTTTCACTGAAAAGGTTGTCAATGGTACCATTATTATTGATGATTTCGCCCACCATCCAACGGAAATCATTGCGACCTTAGATGCGGCTCGTCAGAAATACCCAAGCAAGGAAATTGTTGCAATCTTCCAACCACACACTTTTACTAGAACCATTGCCCTATTAGACGACTTTGCTAAAGCTTTGAGCCAGGCAGATGCTGTTTACTTGGCGAAAATCTATGGATCAGCCCGTGAGGTGGACCATGGTGACGTCAAGGTAGAAGACTTAGCAGATAAAATTAAGAAGAAAAGCCAAGTCATCACAGTTGAAAATGTATCACCACTCCTTGAGCATGATAATGCAGTCTATGTCTTTATGGGAGCAGGAGATATCCAAACCTATGAGTACTCATTTGAACGTCTCTTGTCTAATTTGACAAGTAACGTCCAATAAGAAAAAAGAATGGAAATTCCAATCACCATAGGACGGGCTACTTTATCGGATTTAGAAGAAATTGTAGCAATTGAAGAATCTTGTTTATCCTCAGAAGAAATAGTGAGCTACGAATTTTTGGAAGAGAGTATCCGTAAGATTGCGGATACCTTTCTTGTAGCTAGAGATGAAAACCAGCTCGTGGGCTATGTTTTAGGAGAGTCTCAGTCTCTTCATCCCACATGGATAGAAATAAGATCATTTGCTATTCATCCTGACCATCGCGGGCAAGGCTTGGGGACTCTTCTTCTTGCTAGTTTGAAACAAGTGGCAGTGGAAGGAGGGTATGAGTATCTTCGCTTGACTTGTCCTGATGACTTGCTCTCTTATTTTGAGATGAATGGCTTTGTTGAGGAAGAAGTGCCAGAAACTTCATACGCAAGATTTTCGGGATGGAATCTGATTTGGGCCAATCCTTTTTATCAGGAGGAAGTATGAAAATCAGACAAGCAAGATTTTCGGATTTAGATCAAATTTTAGAGATAGAGCTGGAGAATTTTTCCCTTGAAGAAGCCATTCCTCGTTCGGTCTTTGAGGCGCACTTACGTGAAATTCAGACCAGTTTTCTCGTAGCTGAAAAGGAGGGACGTATCCTTGGGTATATCGAAGGTCCAGTCGTCCCACATCGTCATCTACAAGATCAGTCCTTTACAGAAGAGATAAAAGACTATAGCCATCGACCTGGAGGCTATATCTCTGTGACCTGTCTCTCCATAGCTAAGGAGGCACAAGCCTTGGGCGTGGGGAAAAGACTGTTAAGGGCTCTGAAAGAAGTCGCTTTAGAACATGAACGAGAAGGTATCAATTTGACCTGTCATGACTATCTCATCCCTTATTATGAAAAAAATGGCTTTGTTAACGAGGGGGTATCCCAGTCAAGCTTTGCGGGTGAAAGTTGGTATGATATGGTTTGGCAACCTTAAAAAATGAGAATCATAGCTATAGAAAGGGATGTTTTGTTGCTTTTCTGTAACTTTTAAGATATAATATTATGGATTGTCAACAAGGAGGTAATGCTTTTGACTGAAAAATCAAGAGAAGAAGAAAAATTAAGCTTTAAAGAGCAGATTCTACGTGATTTAGAGAGAGTAAAAGAACAAGATAGAAAAGAGAAAGAAGTAGACATTCCAAATCTGACAGCTTCATCATCTCAAGCTAGTTCAGTAACTCCTGCAAATCCTGAATCTGATGCTTCAACAGAAGAGTTGATGGCTGATTCCCTATCTGTTGTCGATAAAATTCTAAAGAATGCGCCGAGTGTTCCTCCACTTTCGAGTGATGAAGCTGATAAAACGGATGAAAAAGAAGAGAAAGAGATTAGACAGCCTGTCATTGACAAGATTGAAGTTGTAGAATCTGAAGAACCTCTAGTAGAACCGATTCATCCAGCTGAAGAACCTGTAGTGGAGTCCGTTCAACCTAAGGTGGAACCAGTTGAACTTGAACCTGAAGAAAAAGAATTTAACGATACTCCGACCAAGATAGATGTGACTTATAAGACAGAAGAGGCCAATACATCAGTTGCTTCTTCTGAGAATAAAGCTGAAGCGCTAGTTTCAACTGGATCCTCAGACAGATTAACGGAGGAATCACGTCGTAACCGTCGTCGTAAAGGCAAAAAACCAACCAAGAAAAAGAAGAAATCAAAGGCCAAAGGTTTCCTAGTAACCTTTTTAGTCCTAGTGGTGCTTGTGGCTGCTGGTGGATACTTTGGATACGGTTACGTTCAAAACTCTTTGAAACCTGTTGATGCGAGCTCTAAGGAGTATATGACAGTTCAAATTCCAGAAGGATCAAATGTGCAACAAATTGGGAGCACTTTGGAAAAATCTGGTTTGGTCAAACATGGACTTATCTTTAGTATTTATGCTAAGTATAAGGGTTCAGACTTGAAGTCAGGTTATTACAATTTGAAGAAGAGCATGAGTACGGATGATTTGATCCAAGAATTGCAAAAAGGTGGAACTCCTGAACCTCAAGAACCAGTGCTTGCGAACTTAACGATTCCGGAAGGTTATACCTTAGAGCAAATTGCTCAGACAGTAGGTCAACTCCAAGGTGATTTTAAAGAACCTCTTACAGCGGATGCTTTCCTGGCAAAAGCTCAAGATGAAACCTTCATCTCCCAACTAGTAGCCAAGTATCCAAACCTTCTTGGAAGTCTTCCAACAAAAGACAGTGGCGTTCGTTATCGCCTTGAAGGTTACCTTTTCCCAGCAACCTACACTATCAAAGACAGCACTACGGTTGAAAGCTTGATTGATGATATGTTAGCAGCTATGGACAAGGCCATGTCACCGTACTACACTACGATAAAAGAAAAGAATCTGACAGTTAATGAATTGCTCAGTATTGCTTCTCTTGTCGAAAAAGAAGGTGCTAAGACCGAAGATCGTAAATTGATTGCGGGAGTCTTCTATAACCGCTTGAATCTTGGTATGCCACTTCAAAGCAACATTGCTATCTTGTATGCTGAAGGGAAACTTGGCCAAAAGATTAGCTTAGCCGATGATACTGCAATTGATACTACGATTGATTCACCTTACAATGTTTACACGCACCTTGGCCTCATGCCTGGACCGGTTGATAGCCCAAGTTCGGATGCGATTGAAGCAAGTGTAAACCAGACAAAGAGTGAGTACTTGTACTTTGTAGCCAATGTTGAAGACGGTAAAGTGTACTTTGCAACGACAAAAGAAGAGCATGACCAAAACGTTGCAGAACATATCAATAGTAAATTAACGCAATCAAGTAGTTCAAACTAAAATTATGTGGTTTTCCACATAATTTTGTTTTAAAAAAGTAATAGAAAAGAAAGTTGAAAAAATGGCAGAAAAAACTTACCCAATGACCCTTGAAGAAAAGAAAAAGTTAGAAAAAGAATTAGAAGAATTGAAACTCGTTCGTCGTCCTGAAGTCGTAGAGCGTATCAAAATTGCTCGTTCGTACGGGGATCTTTCAGAAAATAGCGAGTACGAAGCAGCTAAGGATGAACAAGCTTTTGTTGAAGGACAAATTTCAAGTCTGGAAACAAAAATTCGCTATGCTGAAATTGTTAATAGCGATGCAGTTGCCCAAGATGAGGTAGCTATCGGTAAGACCGTAACCATCCAAGAAATCGGTGAAGAGGAAGAGGAAGTCTACATCATCGTCGGTTCTGCAGGTGCGGATGCTTTCGCTGGGAAGGTATCAAATGAAAGTCCGATTGGACAAGCTTTGATCGGCAAAAAAACAGGCGATATTGTTACGATTGAGACACCTGTTGGTAGTTACGATGTCAAAATTTTAAAGGTTGAAAAAACAGCCTAAATAGAATGAAAACGGAGTAGTGGAGGTCTTGACTTGCTCAACTCCTTTTTGATTTTTTGAATAAATAGGAGACTATATGAGTTCAAATAAGAAAAAAAATAAAATGGAGCGTGGTTTAACCAATCGCCATGTTCAGGTGATGGCCATTGCGGGGACAATCGGAACAGGACTTTTCCTAGGTGCTGGTCGTTCTATCAGCCTTACTGGACCTTCTATCATCCTGATTTACATGATTACAGGAGCCTTTATGTTTTTGATGATGAGGGCTGTTGGGGAGATGCTATATCAGGATCCAGAACAACATACTTTTATCAACTTTATCACCCGTCATTTGGGGAAAGGCTGGGGGTATTTCTCGGTTTGGTCTTATTGGTTGTCTGTTGTCTTTATCGGTATGGCAGAAATCACTGCGATTTCGCATTATGTTCAGTTTTGGTTTCCTTCTTGGCCTAGTTGGTTGATTCAGATTGTTTTTTTAACGATTTTGGCCTTGGTCAATCTGATTGCGGTTAAGCTCTTTGGAGAAGTCGAGTTTTGGTTTGCTATGGTTAAGATTGTGGCTATTTTAGCTATGATTGCAACAGGAGTCTTTATGGTCTTGACAGGATTTGAAACACCATATGGTGCTGCAAGTCTGGCAAATATCAGCAATCAATTCTCTCTTTTCCCAAATGGAGTCATGAACTTTGTTATGGCCTTTCAAATGGTATTTTTTGCCTATCTGATGATTGAATTTATCGGAGTGACAACTTCTGAAACGAAGAATCCTCGTCAGGTTTTGCCAAAAGCAGTTAAGGAAATTCCTCTCCGAATTGTCTTCTTCTATGGTGGTGCTCTATTAGCCATTATGTCTATTATTCCCTGGAGAGAACTTGCTTCTTCAGATTCACCATTTGTAACGGTTTTTGAGCTGGCAGGTATCAAGTGGGCGGCAGCTCTGATTAACTTCGTTGTTTTGACGTCGGCAGCATCGGCTCTTAATTCAACCCTCTATTCAACAGGACGACACCTCTACCAGATTGCCCATGATTCACCCAATCGCTTCCTAAAAGCGATCAAGGCAGATACTCTCTCTCGCCATAATGTTCCACAAAATGCCATCATCGCTTCAGCAATCTTAATTGCTCTAGCTGCTTTTATCAATGTGTTGCCAGGTGTTTCCGATGCCTTTGCTTTGATTACGGCGTCTTCATCAGGTGTTTACATCGCGATTTATATCTTGATCATGGTGGCTCATCTCAAATACCGCAAGTCACAAGACTTCATGGCGGATGGCTACCTCATGCCCCATTACCGTTTTCTAAATCCTTTAACCATGCTCTTCTTTATCTTTGTCTTTGTAACCCTCTTTTTACAAGAATCTACTTTTATGGGAGCAATTGGTTCAGCTATCTGGATTATCGGTTTCGGAATTTATAGCCAGTGGAAATTTAGAAAATAACTCATGAACTCATCAACTCAGCTTGGTGAGTTTTTTTCTAGTTTGACAGTCTATTGAAATAAGATTATAATCAAGCTGTAGCAGTTTATTAGGAGGTTTGGATGCACGTTAGATTGGAAAATAAGGCGTCCCAGAAAGCGCAAGAAATAGGAAATTTGATTCGTACTTATAATCGTTCCAAAAGAGAAGAGGCTGAAAGCGAGCTCCTGAACCTTTATGTTGAAGACGAAAAGGGCAATCTCCTGGCAGGCTTAGTAGCAGAGACTTTCGGAAATTGGCTGGAAATCGAATATTTGTTTGTGAGAGAGGAATTGCGAGGACAGGGAATCGGTTCAAAACTATTGCAACAGGCAGAAAGTGAAGCTAAGAATCGAAACTGTCGTTTTGCTTTCGTCAATACTTACCAGTTTCAAGCGCCAGATTTTTATAAAAGGTATGGCTACAAGGAAGTCTTTACCTTGAAAGACTATCCCTATACAGGACAAAGATACTATTACCAAAAGGATTTGTAAGCTAAATATGAAAGTATAAATCAAAGAGGAAATCTTCACATCACTATGGAGGTGGGCTAATGGATATCATACTAGATATGGGCAACGTTTTATTAGAATGGAACAAAGATAAGATTTTGCAAGGTGTTTCGGATACGAAGGAAGAATATTTGGTTTTAGATAAGGCCATTTTTCAGTCGGGGCTTTGGGAAAGATTAGATCTTGGAACCATGACGAGAGAAGAGTTGGTGCTTAAAGTTGTGTCAATGATTGGCAGGACCTATCAAAAGAAGGTCGAAGAAGTTATCTGGAACTGGCCTAGCTACATTGACATTTATAGGGAAGTCTTTCCTGTCTTGTCAGAACTAAAGAAAAAGGGGCATCGCATCTTTGTCTTGTCCAATACCTCAAAGGTATTTTATGACTTGCTGGAAGAGCAACTATCTCCCTTAAAAGAACTTTTAGATGGCTTTGTCTTATCCTGTGATATAAAAGCTATAAAGCCTGATTTGGTAATGTTTAAGGAGATTCTCGATAAATACCAGCTAGATCCTACAAATTGTGTCTTTCTAGACGATATTGAGGACAATACAAACGTAGCTCAGAACTTGGGCATCAAGGCCCATCAGGTCAAGAAAAGAAGTGATGTCGTTGATATTTTGAAATCCTATATTTAAAGGCAACGCTCTCTATTTTTTGTAGTAGAGAGTTTTTTTGTTAATAAAATCTTACAAAATGACATTTATATATTGCATTAAGTTAGATATATGGTATAATGTTTTTAAAAGAAGCGCAACTTTTTAAGAATGTGAAGGAGGACGCTAGTGGCTAAAAATTTAAAGTTAAAATTAGCTCGGGTGGAGCGTGATTTAACACAAGGGGATTTGGCAGAAGCTGTGGGCGTTACTAGGCAGACTATAGGCTTGATTGAAGCTGGGAAATACAATCCGAGTCTCTCCCTTTGCCAGTCCATTTGCAGATGCTTAGGCAAAACTTTAGATCAATTATTTTGGGAGGAAGAAGATGAAAAATAGAAAGAAACTTGTGATCAAAGATGAACGTACGGAAAAATTGGATGGAAAGATTTCAGAAGAAATTCTCCTAGGAATGTGCCTATTTTTGGCACTGGAAATTTTTGCCAAAGTTTATATTTTCAATTTAACACTTTTGTCCTATTTACCAGAATTACTTTTATTGATTGGAGTCGGTTTGTATGCCATTATTCGTCGCATGTATGTTGGAATTGATATTCGAGATATTGTTGAGAATACTGGAAAAGAAAGAATTTTATCTGCTTTGGGATTTTCTATAGTGGTTTTATTGATTGATATCGTAGGCAATCGTGAGGAACTGGTCAATTTATTGACTTGGAAGTACTCCCTAAAAGTGGTTCTAGCAGTTATCATCTATCTCGTTGGGAGTTATTCTATGGATAGAGTTATCCTATACTTGAATCGCAGAAATCAGCAAGTTTGGGAGGAAGAAGATGAAAAATAGATTTTTTTATTATCAATTACTAGACGAAAGAGAAGAACAACTGATGAATAAAGCTGGGACAGAGTCTTTTTATGTGTTTATCGGGCTCATTCTACTAAGTTATTTGGTGGCAGTATTAGCGCCTGCTCTTTTTAATCCTGATATTCTTCTGGTTACCCTTTTGTTAGGAATTTTATTCTTTTTCAATCGTGCACGACATCTTGGAGTGACCTACTATAGTCGTTTTCATTTTACGATTGGAGGGTGTTTGCTGGTAACTCTAGCTATTACGACTCTTTTGATGTTGCAGAATTATCAATTCAACATAGAAATTTATCAGCATAATCCTTTGAACGTTAAATACTTATCTGCTTGGGTGCTTACTTATCTGATTTACCTTCCTTGGGTTTTTATCGGTAATCTCGGCCTTAAAAGTTATGGCGAATGGGCTCAAAAAAAGTTTGAGCAAGATATGGATGAACTGGAGAATAGAGAATAGCTTGTTAGCTTTTTATCAATCTCGGTAAAATGTGTTATAATAGTACTGATTTATCGGATGGTGTGAAAGTGGTAGAATACGTTCATACCTTTATAAAGAAGGAAGAAGGAAAACAGATGTATCCAGATGATAGTTTGACATTGCACACGGACTTGTACCAAATCAATATGATGCAAGTTTACTTTGACCAAGGGATTCACAATAAGAAGGCGGTCTTTGAAGTTTATTTCCGCCAGCAACCTTTTCAGAATGGTTATGCAGTTTTTGCTGGTTTGGAAAGAATTGTGAACTATCTTAAAGACTTGCGTTTTTCAGATAGCGATATTGCCTACTTGGAGTCGCTTGGCTATCATGGGGCGTTCTTAGACTACCTCCGCAATCTCAAGTTGGAGTTGACGGTTCGTTCTGCCCAGGAAGGGGACTTGGTTTTTGCTAATGAGCCGATTGTGCAGGTTGAAGGCCCTCTTGCCCAATGTCAATTGGTCGAAACGGCTCTCTTAAACATCGTTAACTTTCAAACCTTGATAGCGACTAAGGCAGCACGTATTCGTTCGGTTATCGAAGATGAACCTTTGATGGAGTTCGGGACACGTCGTGCGCAAGAAATGGATGCAGCTATCTGGGGAACACGCGCAGCGGTGATTGGTGGCGCCAATGGAACCAGCAACGTGCGTGCTGGTAAACTCTTTGACATTCCTGTCTTGGGTACTCATGCTCATGCCTTGGTACAGGTTTATGGAAACGACTATGAAGCCTTCAAGGCTTATGCGGCGACCCATCGTGATTGTGTCTTTCTTGTGGATACCTATGACACTCTTCGTATCGGTGTACCAGCTGCTATTCAGGTGGCGCGTGAGCTGGGTGACCAGATTAACTTTATGGGTGTGCGGATTGACTCTGGGGATATTGCCTACATTTCCAAGAAAGTCCGTCAACAACTGGACGAGGCTGGCTTTACAGAAGCTAAGATCTATGCTTCTAATGATTTGGATGAAAATACTATTCTCAACCTCAAGATGCAAAAGGCCAAGATTGATGTCTGGGGTGTGGGAACCAAGCTGATTACAGCCTATGATCAGCCAGCTCTTGGGGCAGTTTATAAGATTGTAGCTATCGAAGATGAGAATGGTCGTATGCGCAATACCATCAAACTGTCTAATAATGCTGAAAAAGTGTCAACGCCAGGTAAGAAACAGGTGTGGCGCATTACCAGTCGTGAAAAAGGCAAGTCAGAAGGTGACTACATCACCTATGATGGTGTTGATGTGAGTGGCATGACTGAAATCAAGATGTTCCATCCGACTTATACATACATCAAGAAGACCGTTCGTAATTTTGATGCCGTTCCTCTCTTAGTGGATATCTTTAAAGAAGGAAAATTGGTTTACAATTTGCCTAATTTGACTGAGATTCAGTCCTATGCTCGCAAAGAATTTGACAAGCTTTGGGATGAGTATAAACGGGTTCTCAATCCACAACATTACCCAGTAGACTTGGCGCGTGACATTTGGCAAGATAAGATGGACTTGATTGATAAGATGCGCAAAGAAGCCCTTGGTGAAGGAGAAGAAGAATGAGTTTGCAAGAGACCATTATCCAGCAACTGGGTGTCAAGCCAGTGATTGACGCTCAGGAAGAAATCCGTCGTTCGATTGATTTCTTAAAGAGATACTTGAAAAAACACCCCTTCCTTAAAACTTTTGTACTAGGGATTTCTGGAGGACAAGACTCAACCTTAGCAGGGCGCTTGGCGCAATTAGCTATGGAAGAAATGCGAGCAGAGACAGGAGATGACAGTTACCAATTTATCGCTGTCCGCCTGCCCTATGGCGTGCAAGCTGATGAAGCGGATGCTCAAAAAGCCCTCGCTTTCATCCAACCAGATGTCAGCTTGGTTGTGAATATTAAGGAATCAGCTGATGCCATGACAGCTGCAGTTGAAGCGACAGGAAGTCCTGTTTCAGACTTTAACAAGGGCAATATTAAAGCTCGTAGTCGTATGATTGCCCAATATGCCCTTGCGGGTGCCCATAGCGGAGCGGTCATTGGAACAGACCATGCTGCGGAAAATATCACAGGATTCTTTACTAAGTTTGGTGACGGTGGTGCAGACATTCTCCCTCTTTACCGCCTCAATAAACGCCAAGGAAAACAACTTTTGAAGGAACTTGGTGCAGACCCAGCACTTTATGAAAAAATCCCAACAGCAGATTTGGAAGAAGAAAAACCAGGTATTGCAGACGAAGTCGCACTTGGAGTCACTTACAATGAAATTGATGACTACCTCGAAGGAAAAACAATCAGCCCAGAAGCCCAAGCGACTATTGAAAACTGGTGGTACAAAGGCCAACACAAACGCCACCTACCCATCACCGTATTTGATGACTTTTGGGAGTGAAAACCTCCAGTGGAGGTTTTCAGCCTCTCACCTTGAAATAAGAAAGTGAGAGAAGGTCCGGGGGACCTTTTTAGCTTGAGCCTTAAGCTTAGAAAGCGAGGTAACATTATGGAAGCAATCGGTACGCAAACGATACAGACAGATCGTTTGATTTTGAGAAGATTCGTGGAGAGTGATGCGGAAGCCATGTTTCAAAATTGGGCTTCGTCTGCTAAGAATCTGACCTATGTCACCTGGGAACCTCATCTTGATGTTGAGGTGACTCGGAACTCGATTCGAAATTGGGTTGCATCCTATCCCAATCCCAACTATTACAAATGGGCCATTTGTCTCAAAGAAAATCCTGAGCAAGTGATAGGAGATATCAGCATCGTTGAGATGAATGAGAAAGATTCAAGTTGTGAAATTGGATATATTTTAGGAAAAAACTATTGGGGTCGTGGTATGATGACGGAAGCCTTGAGAGCTGTGTTAGACTTTTGTTTTACTCAAGCAGGCTTTCAAAAGGTCAGAGCTCGTTACGCCAGTCTTAACCCAGCTTCAGGCCGTGTGATGGAGAAGGCTGGAATGTCCTATCTAAAAACTATTGCCAATGGTGTGGAGAGAAAAGACTACGTTTCGGACCTTATTTATTACCAGATAAGTAGGGAAGACAGGTGATTTCTTTTCTGTTTCTATCAAAGTCAGACCTTGTCTGGCTTTTTTTGTGCCAGATTTCTGAATAAACTGATTAAATTCCTATTTTTTCCTATCATTGTCCCTGTTTTTTCTTAGAGTTGGGAATTATAATAGACTTATCAAATCAAAGAATGGAGGAAGGCAATGGACAATGTATTCTTTTTTATCAGTGTTTTTCTTGCTGGAATTCTTTCCTTCTTTTCTCCTTGTATCTTACCCTTGTTACCGGTCTATGCAGGGGTCTTGTTGGATGACAAAGATGGTGCTCAGGCTTCTAGCGGAAAAATTTCAATCTCACTTGTTAGTTTATTGCGAACTTTGGCTTTTATAGCGGGGATTTCTTTTATCTTTATCTTACTGGGTTATGGAGCTGGTTTTTTAGGCAATTTGCTGTATGCTTCTTGGTTTCAGTATGTGACAGGTGCAGTTATCATTCTCTTGGGCTTACACCAGATGGAAGTCTTACATTTGCAGGGACTCTACAAGGAAAGAAGGCTACAATTAAAGAGACAGGGGCAAAAGGGTAACGGCTATAGTCAGGCATTTTTACTGGGGTTGACCTTTAGTTTTGCTTGGACGCCATGTGTAGGGCCGGTTCTGGGGTCTGTTTTGGCCTTAGCGGCTTCAGGTGGCTCAGGTGCTTGGCAGGGAGCTGGTCTCATGTTGGTTTACACACTGGGTTTGGCGCTACCATTTTTGGTTCTAGCTCTCGCCTCCAGCTATGTTTTAAAACATTTTCGAAAACTCCATCCTTATCTCGGAACCCTCAAAAAAGTGGGTGGTTTCCTCATTATCCTGATGGGAATCTTGGTGCTTTTGGGAATGCTTCCATTTTGACTACATTATTTGAATAGAGAGGAAAAAGAAATGAAAAAATGGCAAACATGTCTCCTTGGAGTAGGCTCCATCTGTTGCTTGGCAGCCTGTTCGGCTAAAAACATGTCAGACGAATCAACTATGAAGGAGCAAACCAAAACAGAACAAGTTGGTGCGCAAACTGCGACTAAAGGTCAGGCAGTCGCTGATTTTGAACTAACAGGAGTAGATGGTAAGACCTATCGTTTATCTGACTACAAAGGCAAGAAAGTCTATCTTAAATTCTGGGCTTCTTGGTGTTCCATCTGTCTAGCCAGCCTTCCAGATACGGACGAAATTGCTAAGGATGCTGGTGATGACTACGTGGTCTTGACAGTGGTGTCTCCTAGTCACAAGGGAGAACAATCTGAAGCTGACTTTAAGAACTGGTACAAGGAATTGGATTATAAAAATTTTCCAGTTTTAATTGATCCGTCAGGCAAACTTTTGGAAAGTTATGGTGTTCGTTCTTACCCCACTCAAGCCTTTATAGACAAGGAAGGCAAGCTGGTCAAAACGCAACCAGGTTTTATGGATAAGGATATGATTTTAAAGATATTGAAAGAAATGGGGTAGAGAAAAGTCATGAATGATAAAGTAAAATTGTTTGTCTTGGCAGGGGTCATTCTCCTAGCCCTAACCGGTTTCTATTTTCTATTGACGCGAAATGCAGGGCAGACAGATAGCTCGCAAATTGAGAAAGCGTCAGTTAGCCAAGGAGGAAAAACAGTGAAAAAAACAGAGATTAGCAAAGACGCAGACTTGCACGAAATTTATCTAGCTGGGGGATGTTTCTGGGGAGTGGAGGAATACTTCTCACGCGTGCCTGGAGTGACAGATGCCGTTTCAGGCTATGCAAATGGTAGAGGGGAAACAACCAAGTACGAATTGATTAACCAAACAGGACATGCAGAGACTGTCCATGTCACCTATGACGCCAATCAAATTTCCCTCAAAGAAATCCTGCTTCATTACTTCCGCATTATCAATCCAACCAGCAAAAATAAACAAGGAAATGATGTGGGAACCCAGTACCGTACTGGTGTTTATTACACAGATGAAAAGGATTTGGAAGTAATCAATCAAGTCTTTGATGAAGTGGCTAAGAAATACGACCAACCTCTGGCAGTTGAAAAGGAGACCTTGAAGAATTTTGTGGTGGCTGAGGATTACCACCAAGACTATCTTAAGAAAAATCCAAATGGCTACTGTCATATCAATGTCAATCAGGCGGCCTACCCCGTCATCGATGCCAGCAAATATCCTAAGCCAAGTGATGAGGAATTGAAAAAGAACTTGTCACCTGAGGAGTATGCCGTTACCCAGAAAAATCAAACAGAACGAGCTTTTTCAAACCGCTATTGGGATAAATTTGAATCCGGTATCTATGTGGATGTGGCAACTGGCGAACCTCTCTTTTCATCAAAGGACAAGTTTGAGTCTGGTTGTGGCTGGCCTAGTTTCACCCAACCCATCAGCCCAGATGTTGCTACCTACAAGGAAGATAAGTCCTACAATATGACGCGCATGGAAGTGCGGAGCAGAGTTGGAGATTCTCACCTTGGCCATGTCTTTACAGATGGGCCTCAGGACAAGGGTGGCTTACGCTACTGTATCAATAGTCTCTCTATCCGCTTTATTCCCAAAAACCAAATGGCAGAAAAAGGCTATGCCTATTTACTAGATTATGTTGATTAAGAAGGCTTTCCTAAGCAGTTAGAGGAAAATTTTGCTATACTGATACTAGTAAGTGACAAAGGAGCAGAGCATGACCTACACAATCTTAATCGTAGAAGATGAATATCTGGTAAGACAAGGCTTGACCAAACTGGTCAATGTAGCAGCCTACGATATGGAAATCATCGGTCAGGCTGAAAATGGAAGACAGGCTTGGGACTTGATTCAAAAGCAGGTACCAGACATCATTTTAACCGATATCAACATGCCTCAGCTAAATGGCATCCAGTTGGCCAGTCTGGTACGAGAAACCTATCCACAAGTTCATTTGGTCTTTTTGACAGGTTACGATGATTTTGATTATGCCTTGTCTGCTGTCAAACTAGGTGTGGACGACTACCTGCTCAAACCCTTTTCTCGTCAGGATATTGAGGAAATGTTAGGGAAAATCAAGCAAAAACTAGACAAGGAAGAAAAGGAAGAGCAGTTACAAGATTTATTGACTGATAAGTTTGAGGGAAATATTGCTCAGAAGATCCAGTCTCATCTGGCTGATAGTCAATTTAGTTTAAAGTCTTTAGCCAGTGAATTGGGCTTTAGTCCGACTTATTTGAGTTCCTTGATTAAGAAAGAGTTGGGCCTGCCTTTTCAGGATTACCTGGTGCGAGAGCGTGTCAAACAAGCCAAGCTCTTGCTTCTGACCACGGATTTAAAGATTTATCAGATAGCCGAAAAGGTTGGTTTTGAAGATATGAACTACTTTACTCAACGTTTTAAACAGATTGCAGGTGTGACACCTCGCCAGTTTAAGAAGGGAGAAGGCCGATGAAGCGTTCTTCTCTCCTAGTCAGAATGGTTATTTCCATCTTTCTGGTCTTTCTCATTCTACTAGCTGTGGTTGGGACTTTCTACTATCAATCTAGTTCATCAGCCATTGAGGCTACTATCGAGGGCAATAGCCAAACGACTATCAGTCAAACTAGCCACTTTATCCAGTCTTATATCAAAAAATTAGAAACAACCTCGACCAGTTTGACCCAGCAGACGGATGTCTTTTCCTATGCTGAGAATCCCAGTCAAGACAAGGTCGAGGAAATCCGAGATCTATTTTTGACCATCTTAAAGGCAGACCAGGACTTGAAAACGGTGGTACTGGTCACCAAATCCGGTCAGGTTATTTCTACAGATGATAGTGTGCAGATGAAAACTTCCTCAGATATGATGGCTGAGGATTGGTACCAAAAGGCCATTCATCAGGGGGCTAAGCCAGTTTTAACCCCAGCTCGTAAATCAGACAGCCAGTGGGTCATTTCTGTCACTCAGGAACTTGTTGATGCAAAGGGAGCTAATTTGGGCGTGCTTCGTTTGGATATTTCTTATGAAACACTGGAAGCCTATCTCAACCAACTCCAGTTGGGCCAGCAAGGCTTTGCCTTTATCATCAATGAAAAGCATGAATTTGTTTACCATCCGCAACACACAGTTTATAGTTCATCTAGCGAAATGGAGGCCATGAAACCCTATATTGAGACAGGGCAGGGTTATACTCCAGATCACCAATCCTATGTGAGTCAGGAAAAGATTGCAGGAACTGATTGGACGGTTATAGGCGTGTCTTCACTGGAGAAGTTAGATCAGGTTCGGAGTCAACTCATGTGGACCTTGCTTGCTGCTAGTGCCTTATCTCTTCTTGCCTGTCTCTGCTTGGTGTGGTTCAGTCTCAAACGCTGGATTGCGCCTTTGAAGGACCTGAGAGAAACCATGCTGGAAATTGCTTCTGGTGGTCAGAATCTGCGTGCCAAGGAAACTGGTGCCCATGAACTGAGAGAAGTGACTCGCCAGTTCAATGCTATGTTGGATCAGATTGATCAGTTGATGGCAGATGTTCGCAGGCAGGAAGAAACGACCCGTCAGTATGAACTTCAAGCCTTGTCAAGTCAGATCAATCCGCATTTTCTCTATAATACTTTGGACACTATCATCTGGATGGCTGAATTTCAGGATAGTCAGCGAGTGGTTCAGGTGACCAAGTCCTTGGCAACCTATTTCCGCTTGGCGCTCAATCAAGGAAAGGACTTGATTTGCCTGTCTGATGAAATCAATCATGTCCGCCAGTACCTCTTTATCCAGAAACAACGTTATGGGGATAAGCTGGAGTATGAAATTGCTGAAGATCCTGACTTTGATAATTTAGTCTTGCCTAAACTGGTGCTACAACCCCTTGTAGAAAATGCCCTTTATCACGGCATCAAGGAGAAAGATGGACAGGGACATATTAAAGTTTCCGTCCAGAAAAAGGATTCAGGGCTTGTCATCTGCATTGAGGATGATGGTGTTGGTTTCCAAGCTACTAGCGATAGTAGTCAAAGTCAGCTCAAACGTGGGGGAGTTGGCCTTCAAAATGTTGACCAACGACTCAAACTTCATTTTGGAGACAACTATCAGATGAAGATTGATTCTGTACCTTCAAAAGGGACGACGGTTGAAATATACATAAATGGAATAGAAACAAGTTAGCTCCCAGTTTATTCTGGGAGTTTTGCTTTTAAAAATCAGAATGACTAGTCCGCCTTGATAAAATCATTAAAAAAAGATATGATAGTAGGAGAAAAATGAGGTTAAGAGTGATGGACAAAAGTAGAATTAAAACAGAAACACAGCAGGTAATTGAAGATGTTTTGGAAAAGGCTGGATTGCGTGAAGGAAGCCTCTTTGTCCTAGGTCTATCCTCTAGCGAAGTTTTAGGCGGCCATATAGGCAAGGAATCCAGCCAAGAAATTGGGGAAATCATTGTGAAAACCATCCTAGATATCCTAGAGGAAAAAGGAATTCATCTAGCTGTTCAAGGTTGTGAACATGTCAATCGTGCACTCGTTGTTGAACGTCTGGTGGCAGAGCAGTTTGGTCTGGAAATCGTCAGTGTCCTTCCTACACTTCATGCAGGAGGTTCGGGTCAGTTGGCAGCCTTCAAGTTTATGAAGGACCCTGTTGAAGTGGAGTTCATCACGGCTCTTGCAGGAATTGATATCGGAGATACTGCAATTGGCATGCATGTCAAACATGTGCAGGTTCCGATTCGACCAGTTTTGCGTGAGATTGGCCATGCCCATGTAACGGCTCTAGCTAGCCGTCCAAAACTCATCGGTGGTGCGCGTGCGCAGTATCCTGAAGACTTCATAAGAAAGTCATAAGTGGGCTGAAAGTTATCGTAAGTTAGAGATATTTCAAGTATGTAGAGGTATAAGGTTGGAAAATTGTGTTTATATTATTTCAGGTCCCCCAGGCGTTGGAAAGAGCACTGTCAGCAAAGAGTTGGCCCATTCTTTTGACAAAAGTGCAGTTATAGAGGGGGATATGATTTACTTAATGATAAAAAGTGGTCTCGTAGCTCCTTGGGAAGATGATGGATTTTATATGGATTTGTTCTGGGATAATATCATCAGTCTGACCAATAATTTCTTGGATCGTGGCGTTACTGTCGTGATAGAGTATGTCATATTTGAAGATCAACTGAAGAAAATTGCAGCCTTCTTAAAAGAAAAACGAATTAAGCTAAAATATTGTGTCCTAATGGCTCAAGAAGAAACCTTGAAAGATAGGGATTCTTCTCGAAAAGAAATTGAGAGAACGGGCGATTTATCAATCCAAGCAAGAAATGAGTTTCTAGCTAAAAATAGTGAGAAACATCATTTTCTATTCACGGATGATTTAGATGTCAAGGAAACGGTAAACATCATTAAAACTTCAAATCAATTTTTAATTTCTGAACAGTAAAAGACAGGGAGAGTAAGGGTATAGAAACCAAGACTCTCTCTGTTTTTGTTGTTGTATTTTTGTGTAAAGTGCTCCAAATAAGACCAGTTTTTACAAGAAGAAGTGGCGCCGTCTGATGGAGAATTGCCAAAAGTAGAAAAAAGCAACTTAGAGAAGATTTTCCGTTATAGAAATCAGTAAACAAAGCTGGATTTAGCTGTTCTAGGTCGGCTTTTTTGTGCTATACTTAAGATATGCATAGAAAAACAGTGATTGATTTTAGGGCTTTGAGGGAGAGATACATCTTTACCCAGCCGATCAAAGAGTTAAAAACGAGAGATTTAGCAGAAGTGGCAGACTTGCTGGCACAAGTGGAAAGCTACCAAGAGCAAGGCTACTATGTAGTGGGCTATGTCAGCTACGAGGCTGCACCTGCTTTTGAGGAGAAACTAGCAGTTCATAAAGCTCCTTTACTGGCAGAGTATCTGCTATATTTTACGGTTCATGATAGCGTAGAAACATCGCCTATTCCTCTGACTTATGAGGAAGTAGATTTGCCTTCAAAGTGGCAGGAAGAAACATCTGCAGAGAACTATGAAAAGGCTATTGCCCAGATCCACCATCATTTGCGTCAGGGGGACACCTACCAGGTCAACTACACTGTCCAACTCAAGCAAGACTTAAATGCTAATCCTTTTGCTATCTACAATCGCATGGTGGTAGAGCAGGAGGCGGGATACAATGCCTATGTTGAGCATGACGATATGGCAGTGATTTCCATGAGTCCAGAGCTCTTTTTTGAGCAAAATGACCGGGAATTAACGACTCGCCCGATGAAAGGAACAACCCAGCGGGGAGTGACTGACCAAGAAGACCTTGCCCAAGCTAGCTGGTTGAAGCAGGATCCTAAAAATCGCTCTGAAAACATGATGATTGTGGATCTCTTGCGCAACGATATGAACCGTATTTCTGAAGTTGGAAGTGAGCATGTGGAGCATCTTTGCCACGTGGAACAGTATTCAACTGTTTGGCAGATGACTTCGACCATCAAGAGTCAGTTACGACCGGATGTTGACCTAGTTGAAATCTTCCGTTCGCTCTTTCCTTGTGGTTCCATAACGGGTGCACCCAAAATTGCGACCATGGAAATCATCAAGAACTTGGAGCCTCAACCCAGAGGAGTTTACTGCGGAACGATTGGTCTCTTGCTTCCAAATGGACGACGGATTTTCAATGTCGCCATTCGGACCATTCAACTGCATCAAGGGAAAGCCATCTATGGGGTTGGCGGAGGGATTACTTGGGATAGTACTTGGGAATCTGAATACCGAGAAGTTCATCAAAAAGCGGCTGTACTCTATCGTAAACAAGCTCGTTTCAAACTGATTACAACTGGGAAAATCAGCCAGAAAAACTTGTTGTTTGAAGATCAACATCTGGAAAGACTGACAAAGGCGAGTCGTTATTTTGCCTATCCTTTTGATCCAGAAGAACTGAGACAAAAGATAGAGGAAGAGTGTCGAGCTTGTGCTTCCCACCAAGACTACCGTATGCGAATCATCCTCAGCAAATCTGGAGAGATAGAACTCAGTCGTCAAGTATTAACACCCCTTAGTCCAAAGTTCTGTCAGGCTAAACTCTGCCTGCAAGAAGTAGATTTGAATCAATTCTTTACCTACTTCAAAACCACCCACAGACCGCACTTAAGTCTAGGGAAACAAGAAATCATCTATCACACTACTGATGGAACACTGCTTGAAACCTCTATTGGAAATCTAGTCTTAAAAATTAATGGTAAACTCTACACACCGCCTATTAGACTTGGAATTTTGCCAGGAATTTACCGTCAGTATTTGCTGGAAACAGGACAGGTAGAGGAAAAAGTCTTGACTGTGCTAGACTTGAATCACGCGGAGGCTATCTATGGCTGTAACGCAGTCAGAGGCTTGTATGAGTTGGAATTCGAATCTTAAGAAATTGTAGCTTAGGCAAATGAAATGATAGAAATTAACAATAAAATCACGCAAACCTTTGCATAAAGCTGATGATTCTGTTATACTATATCTGTAAGCATTTTCAATTAAAAAGGAGAAGACGATGAGTCAAAAGATTATTGGGATTGACCTTGGTGGAACATCTATCAAGTTCGCAATTTTAACTCAAGAGGGAGAAATCCAAGAAAAATGGTCTATTAAGACCAATATTTTGGACGAAGGAAGCCATATTGTAGATGATATGATTGAGTCTATTCAGCATCGTTTGGACTTGCTTGGATTGTCAGCTACGGATTTCCGAGGGATTGGAATGGGATCACCTGGTGTGGTTGATCGTGAAAAAGGGACTGTTATCGGTGCCTACAACCTAAACTGGAAAACCCTTCAACCGATTAAAGAAAAGATTGAAAAAGCCTTGGGCATTCCATTCTTCATAGATAATGATGCCAACGTAGCTGCTCTTGGTGAGCGCTGGATGGGCGCTGGTGACAACCAACCAGACGTTGTCTTTATGACACTTGGTACAGGTGTTGGTGGCGGTATCGTGGCAGAAGGCAAATTGCTTCACGGTGTTGCTGGTGCGGCAGGAGAGCTTGGTCATATCACTGTTGACTTTGACCAACCAATCGCATGTACCTGTGGTAAAAAAGGCTGTCTTGAGACAGTTGCTTCAGCAACAGGGATTGTCAACCTGACTCGTCGTTATGCAGATGAATACGAAGGTGATGCAGCCTTGAAACGCTTGATTGACGATGGGGAAGAAGTAACTGCTAAAACTGTCTTTGACCTCGCAAAAGAAGGGGACGATCTTGCCTTGATCGTTTACCGTAACTTCTCGCGTTACTTGGGAATCGCTTGTGCCAATATCGGCTCAATCCTCAATCCTTCAACAATCGTTATCGGTGGTGGGGTGTCAGCTGCGGGAGAATTCCTTCTACAAGGCGTGCAAAAGGTTTATGATGAAAATACCTTCCCACAAGTACGCACATCCACTAAATTGGCTCTTGCAACTCTAGGAAATGACGCTGGAGTTATCGGAGCAGCATCACTTGTATTGCAGTAAAATAAAAAAGGAGAAAATTGCTTTCTAGAAGCGAGTGATTTTCCTCCTTTCTTTTTTTATGCTATACTAGTTAGGACAATAAATGAGGTGAGAGTAAATGACAAAAGCAGATACGATTTTTAAAGAAAATATAGAACGAATTCTTAAGGAAGGTGTCTTTTCTGAGCAGGCACGTCCTAAGTACAAAGATGGAACTGTTGCCAATTCCAAGTACATAACGGGTGCCTTTGCCGAGTATGATTTATCTAAGGGGGAATTTCCCATCACAACCTTGCGTCCCATTGCAATCAAATCCGCTATCAAGGAAGTACTCTGGATCTACCAAGATCAGTCTAATAGCCTAGAAGTGCTGAATAGCAAGTACAATGTTCACTACTGGAATGACTGGGAAGTGGGAGATACGGGAACCATTGGTGAACGCTACGGTGCGGTCGTTAAGAAACACGATATCATTAATAAGATTCTCAAGCAGTTGGAAGCCAATCCCTGGAACCGTCGCAATATCATCTCACTCTGGGATTACCAAGCATTTGAGGAGACAGACGGCCTCCTTCCATGCGCCTTTCAGACCATGTTTGATGTCCGTCGCGTTGATGGGGAAATCTATCTGGATGCGACCTTGACTCAGCGTTCGAATGACATGTTGGTGGCCCACCACATTAACGCTATGCAGTACGTAGCTCTTCAGATGATGATTGCCAAGCATTTCGGCTGGAAGGTTGGGAAGTTCTTCTACTTTATAAATAACCTTCATATCTATGATAATCAGTTTGAACAAGCAGAGGAATTGCTCCGTCGTGAGCCGTCAAACTGCCAACCTCGTTTAGTCTTAAATGTGCCAGATAAGACTAATTTCTTTGATATCAAAGCCGAAGACTTTGAGTTGGTCGACTATGATCCAGTCAAGCCGCAACTGAAGTTTGATTTGGCTATTTAAAAAAATAAAAAGAAGTTGAGAAATCTCAACTTCTTTTGTGCATTAATGTGATACGCGACGGCGAGCTGCCTTTTTGCGGTTTTCTTCGATGAAAGCTGCTTTTTGCTCTTCTGGCTCAATCACTTTCTTTTTAATTGCGTATACTGCACCCGCAACGGCAGCGACAGTGCCTGCGACACCTGTTACAAGACCTTTAGCGAATCCTTTAGCCATGAGTCTTCCTCCTTTATCTTCCCGAACAGTCAGGCTCCTCAAGAGGTAGCATTTTTCTGACTGACCTTTTTGTGATATAATAATAGTAACGAAAAAATGGGAATTTTTCAAGGAAAAAAGATGAAAACAAAAATAATTGTGATTGTTGGACCGACTGCTGTTGGGAAAACAGCCCTTGCTATTGAGGTAGCCAAGCGCTTTGGTGGAGAGGTGGTCAGCGGTGACAGTCAGCAAGTATACAGAGGGTTGGATATTGGTACGGCCAAGGCTAGCCCAGAGGAGCAAGCAGCTGTTCCTCATCATTTGATTGATGTCAGAGAGGTGACCGAGTCTTACTCGGCTTTTGATTTTGTTTCAGAAGCTAAGAAGGCTATTGAGGAGATTCAAAGTCGTGGCAAGCTAGCCATTATAGCTGGAGGCACAGGGCTTTATGTCCAGAGCTTGCTTGAAGGCTATCATCTAGGTGGGGAAACACCTCATGAGGAGATTTTAGCCTATCGGGCTAGTTTGGAGCCTTATTCAGATGAGGAATTAGCCCATCTTGTGGAGCAATCAGGTCTTGAAATTCCCCAGTTTAACCGTCGTCGTGCTATGCGTGCCTTGGAGATTACCCATTTTGGTCAGGATTTGGAAAATCAAGAGACTTTGTATGAACCTCTGATTATCTGCTTAGATGATGAGCGTAGTCAGCTTTATGAACGTATCAATCGCCGAGTGGATCTGATGTTTGAGGCTGGTCTTTTGGATGAGGCTAAGTGGCTTTTTGACCATTACCCTGATGCGCAGGCAGCCAAAGGAATTGGCTACAAGGAACTATTTCCATATTTCCGTGGGGAGCAGACTTTAGAGGAAGCTAGTGAGAGTCTCAAACAGGCTACCCGTCGTTTTGCCAAGCGTCAGTTGACCTGGTTCCGTAATCGCATGCAGGTGACCTTTTATCAGATAGGAGAGTCTGGCGTGAAGGAGCATATTCTAAGCCAGATTGAGGAGTTTTTAAATGATTGAAACGGAGAAAAAAGAAGAACGAGTCCTACTCATTGGTGTTGAACTGCAGGGCATGGATAATTTTGACCTCTCCATGGAAGAGTTGGCCAGTCTGGCTAAGACAGCTGGGGCAGTTGTAGTAGATAGTTACAGACAAAAACGGGAAAAGTATGATTCCAAGACTTTTGTTGGTTCTGGTAAGTTGGAAGAGATTGCACTCATGGTAGATGCGGAAGAAATTACGACTGTCGTCGTCAACAACCGTCTGACACCACGGCAAAATGTCAATCTAGAGGAAGTTCTCGGTGTTAAAGTTATTGACCGTATGCAGTTGATTCTGGATATCTTTGCTATGCGGGCTCGAAGCCATGAAGGGAAACTCCAAGTCCACCTGGCCCAGCTCAAATATCTCTTGCCTCGCTTGGTTGGTCAAGGGATTATGCTCAGTCGTCAGGCTGGGGGAATTGGTTCCCGTGGTCCAGGTGAGAGTCAGTTGGAACTGAACCGTCGTAGCGTTCGCAATCAAATCACAGATATCGAGAGACAGCTTAAGGTGGTTGAGAAGAATCGAGCGACAGTCAGAGAAAAACGCTTGGAGTCGAGTACCTTTAAGATTGGCTTGATAGGCTACACCAACGCTGGGAAATCAACCATCATGAACACCTTGACCAGTAAGACCCAATATGAGGCAGATGAGCTATTTGCGACCCTGGATGCGACGACTAAGAGTATCCATCTGGGAGGCAATCTCCAAGTAACTTTGACAGATACCGTGGGTTTTATCCAAGATTTGCCGACAGAGTTGGTGTCCAGTTTCAAGTCAACCTTGGAAGAAAGTAAGCATGTAGACCTTCTGGTTCATGTCATCGATGCCAGCAATCCTTATCACGAGGAGCATGAAAAAACGGTTCTGTCTATCATGAAAGACTTGGATATGGAGGATATTCCTCGTCTGATCCTTTATAATAAAGCGGATTTGGTGGAGGATTTCACGCCTACTCAAACGCCGTATACCCTCATTTCTGCCAAGTCTGAGGGTAGTCGTGAGCAGTTGCAAGCATTGTTTTTGGAGAAGATCAAGGAAATTTTTGAAGCATTTACCCTGCGCGTGCCTTTTGCTAAGTCCTACAAGATTCATGATTTAGAGAGTGTAGCGATTCTTGAAGATCGTGACTACCAAGATGATGGAGAAGTGATTACAGGCTACATTTCCGAGAAAAATAAATGGAGGTTAGAGGAATTTTATGACTGATATTAAAACCTTGGCTCTAAAATATGGGGGCTATACAAGTCTGGATAAGGTCTATCTAGATCAACTTCTAGCTGGCAAAACAGAGCAAGAGCAGATGGCTCTCATCACCCCTCCGCCCAGTGTCGTCAATGCCTACTTTGCAGAACTCTACCAGAAAAAGAGTCCTCAAGCTGCGACGGATTATTTTGCAGAACTAAGCCAGGAATTGAACCTCTACAATGCTGAGCCAAGTTTCACCTTTGAAAATAAGCCTTTCATTCGTCTTAATTTATCTGGCAAATCTTTTGGATTTTGCTACGAGAGTGAAGGACTGGGAAGGATTTTCTCTGAAAATGAAGAGGAAATCTCGAATGACTTGCTTTTTGAGATTGCGCAAATTTTCCCCCATCAACTCGTCTTTGAAGAGTCTGGAAAGATTTACATGAAGAATGCCGGAGACGAAGAAGTTGTTAGTGTGGAGAGTCTCACAGCTTTGACTGATTTGGAAAGCTTGGCTGACGGTCGTAAGCGTCTCAAAGGCTACAGCCAAGAGGATGTATTACAAGAAGCTGTTGCTTTTTCTGGCAAGCGTTATTTCCGATCGGAAAACCGCACAGCCATGTTATATATTGATTAATTAGAAAGTATCAAATGGATATTCAATTTTTAGGAACGGGGGCTGGTCAGCCCTCTAAAGCCCGCAACGTCTCAAGTCTCGCCCTGAAACTCTTAGATGAGATTAACGAAGTTTGGCTCTTTGACTGTGGAGAAGGAACGCAAAATCGCATTCTGGAAACCACGATTCGACCACGTAAGGTCAGCAAAATCTTTATCACTCACCTGCATGGAGACCATATCTTTGGCTTGCCAGGATTCCTTTCTAGTCGTGCCTTTCAGGCCAATGAAGAGCAGACAGATTTGGACATCTATGGACCGCAAGGGATCAAGTCCTTTGTCTTAACTAGTTTACGTGTGTCAGGTTCTCGTCTGCCTTACCGCATTCATTTTCATGAGTTTGACCAAGATTCTCTAGGGAAAATCCTTGAGACCGATAAATTCACTGTGTATGCAGAGGAGCTGGATCACACTATTTTTTGTGTTGGTTATCGTGTCATGCAAAAGGATCTTGAAGGAACTTTGGATGCTGAAAAACTTAAGGCTGCTGGTGTTCCATTTGGCCCGCTTTTTGGAAAAATCAAAAACGGCCAGGATGTTGTTTTGGATGATGGGACTGAAATCAAGGCGGCAGACTATATCTCAGCTCCCCGTCCTGGTAAGATTATCACCATACTTGGTGACACCCGCAAAACCAATGCTAGTGTGCGTCTGGCTGTTAATGCCGATGTCCTGGTCCATGAGTCCACATATGGCAAGGGCGATGAGAAAATTGCCCGCAATCACGGTCACTCAACCAACATGCAGGCGGCACAAGTAGCGGAAGAAGCAGGAGTCAAACGCCTTTTGCTCAATCATATCAGTGCCCGCTTCCTCTCAAAGGATATTAGTCAGCTTAAGAAAGATGCTGCAACTGTTTTTGAAAATGTCCATGTGGTTAAAGACTTGGAAGAAGTGGAAATCTAGAAGATTGAGAAAGGATAAGTATGCGTACTATTCTCATTACCGGAGCTAGCGGTGGCTTAGCCCAAGAAATGGTCAAACTCTTGCCAAATGACCAATTGATCTTGCTAGGTAGAAACAAGGAAAAACTGGCACAACTCTACGGAAATCATCCTAATGTGGAATTGATTGAAATCGACATTACCGATGACCCAGCCCTAGAAACTCTGGTAGCTGACCTCTATCTCCGTTATGGCAAGATTGATGTCTTGATTAACAATGCTGGTTATGGTATTTTTGAAGAGTTTGACAAGATCTCTGATCAAGACATTCACCAGATGTTTGAGGTTAATACCTTTGCCCTGATGAATCTGTCTCGTCGTCTTGGAGCTCGTATGAAGGAAAGCCGGAAAGGGCATATTATCAATATCGTCAGCATGGCAGGTTTGATAGCGACTGGCAAGTCCAGCCTTTACTCAGCGACCAAGTTTGCGGCCATTGGTTTTTCAAATGCTCTGCGCCTCGAACTTATGCCTTACGGTGTTTATGTAACGACGGTCAATCCAGGACCAATTCGTACTGCCTTTTTTGACCAGGCAGACCCAGATGGCAGCTACCTCAAGTCTGTTGATCGATTTCTCTTAGAACCAGATGCAGTCGCTAGAAAGATTGTCAAAATCATAGGAAAAAACAAACGGGAACTCAATCTCCCAGTTTTGTTGAATCTAGCCCATAAGTTTTATACCCTCTTTCCCAAGCTAGCTGATAAGTTGGCAGGGGGAATCTTTAATTATAAGTAAAAAAAGTTCCTTTTGTAAGGAACTTTTTTATAATATTTAACCGAATGTCAAAAATTTGTTTGTTTTTGTTCTAAATCTACATTCACTTTTTTTGAATCTTCTACAAATTTTAGAAAAAACAATCAAAAATACGATTTTTTGTGTTTAAGGTATTGAAATTTCCTATATTATTTTATAAAATAAGGGTAAAAGGCTATGAAAAAGTAATACGCCTACAAGAAAATGGAAGCGGTTACTAAAGGAGGATTTTATGGAAAAAGGCCATTGGAATCGTAAAAGAGTCTACAGCATTCGTAAGTTTGCCGTAGGCGCTTGCTCTGTCATGATTGGAACCTGTGCGGTTCTATTTGGAGGAAGTGTCATTGGAGAATCACCAGTTTTCGCTGATGAAACTCCTATCGCCCGCACTGTGGAACAAGCAAAAGAGGAAAGTCCGGCAGTGGAGGAAAAAGAAGGTCAAGCTGTAACAGAGCACAAGGATGTTGCAAGTGTCGACCAAAGTCAAGCTACTCCAATTGAAGCAAGCAAGCCAGAGAAGAAAGAAGATGAACCTGTAGCTCCAAAAGAGGAGAAAGCATCTCTAAAACCTGAAGAAACAGCTCCAAAGGTAGAATCTCAAGCTTCAAGTCAAGAAAAGCCTGTCAAGGAAGATTTGAAAGCTGCGACAAATGAAGAAGTAAATCAAATGATTGAAGACAGAAAAGTGAATTTTAATCAAAATTGGCACTTTAAACTCAATGCAAACTCTAAAGAAGCTGTGAAACCAGATGCAGATGTTTCGTCATGGCAAAAATTGGATCTACCACACGACTGGAGTATCTTTAACGATTTTGACCATCAATCACCTGCCCAAAACGAAGGTGGACAGCTCAATGGTGGTGAAGCTTGGTATCGCAAGACCTTTAAACTTGATGAAAAAGATCTTAAGAAAAATGTTCGTGTGACCTTTGATGGGGTCTACATGGACTCTCAAGTCTATGTCAATGGCCAGTTAGTGGGACATTATCCAAACGGTTATAACCAGTTCTCATACGATATTACCAAATACCTTCACAAAGATGGTCGTGAGAATGTGATTGCTGTCCATGCAATCAACAAACAACCAAGTAGCCGTTGGTACTCAGGTAGCGGTATCTACCGTGATGTGACCTTGCAAGTGACAGATAAGGTTCATGTTGAGAAGAATGGAACAACCATCTTAACACCAAAACTAGAACAACAGCAACATGGCAAGGTTGAAACGCATGTGACCAGCAAAATCGTCAATACAGACGATAAAGACCATGAACTGGTGGCAGAATATCAAATCGTTGAACGTGGTGGTCAGGCTGTAACGGGCTTGGTTCGTACAGCGAGCCGTACCTTAAAAGCACATGAATCAACAAGTCTTGATGCTATTTTAGAAGTTGAACAACCAAAACTCTGGACAGTTTTAAATGACAAACCAGCCTTGTACGAATTGATTACGCGTGTATACCGTGATGGTCAGTTGGTTGATGCTAAGAAAGATTTGTTTGGTTACCGTTACTATCACTGGACTCCAAATGAAGGTTTCTCTTTGAATGGTGAACGCATTAAATTCCATGGTGTTTCCTTGCACCATGACCATGGAGCGCTTGGAGCAGAAGAAAACTATAAGGCAGAATATCGCCGTCTCAAACAAATGAAGGAGATGGGGGTTAACGCCATCCGTACAACTCATAACCCTGCAAGTCCACAGACCTTGCAAATCGCAGCAGAACTTGGTTTGCTCGTTCAGGAAGAGGCCTTTGATACGTGGTATGGTGGTAAGAAACCTTATGACTACGGACGTTTCTTTGAAAAAGATGCCACTCACCCAGAAGCAAGAAAAGGTGAAAAATGGTCTGACTACGATCTTCGTACCATGGTCGAAAGAGACAAAAATAACCCAGCTGTCTTCATGTGGTCTATCGGTAATGAAATCGGTGAAGCCGATGGTAAACCTCATTCTCTAGCAACGGTTAAACGCTTAGTAAAAGTGATTAAAGATGTTGATAAAACCCGTTATGTTACTATGGGAGCAGATAAGTTCCGCTTTGGTGATGGTAGTGGTGGTCATGAGAAGATTGCCGAAGAACTGGATGCAGTTGGTTTTAACTACTCAGAAGATAACTACAAGAAACTTCGTGCGAAACATCCAAACTGGTTGATTTACGGTTCAGAAACATCATCAGCAACCCGTACACGTGGTAGCTATTATCGTCCTGAACATGAATTGAAACATAGCAACGGCCCTGAACGTCATTACGAACAGTCTGACTATGGTAATGACCGAGTTAACTGGGGTAAAACGGCAACAGATTCATGGACGTTTGACCGTGACAACGCTGGCTATGCTGGTCAATTTATCTGGACAGGTACGGACTATATTGGAGAACCTACACCATGGCACAACCAAAATCAAACTCCTGTTAAGAGCTCTTACTTTGGTATCGTAGATACAGCAGGTATTCCAAAACATGACTTTTATCTCTACCAAAGCCAATGGGTTTCTGTTAAGAAGAAACCAATGGTTCACCTTCTTCCTCACTGGAACTGGGAAGATCCTACTCTAAAAGCAAATGTTGCTGACTCAGAAGGTAAGATTCCAGTTCGTGCTTACTCAAACGCTGCAAGCGTAGAATTGTTCTTGAACGGAAAATCTCTCGGAGTTAAGACCTTCAACAAAAAACAAACCAGCGATGGACGCACTTACCAGGAAGGTGCAAATGCCAAGGAACTCTACCTTGAATGGAAGGTTGCATACCAACCAGGTACTCTGGAAGCTATAGCTCGTGATGAAGCTGGTAAAGAAATAGCTCGTGACAAGATTACCACTGCAGGCCAACCAGCAGGTGTTCGTCTCATCAAGGAAGAGCACGCAATCGCAGCAGATGGAAAAGACTTGACTTATATCTACTACGAAATCGTTGACAGCCAAGGGAATGTAGTCCCAACTGCAAATAATCTGGTTCGCTTCCAATTGCACGGACAAGGTCAACTTGTCGGTGTCGACAATGGGGAACAAGCCAGCCGTGAACGCTATAAGGCGCAAGCAGATGGTTCATGGATCCGCAGAGCCTTTAACGGTAAAGGTGTTGCCATTGTGAAATCAACTGAACAAGCAGGTAAATTCACGCTAACAGCCCACTCCGATCTCTTGAAATCTGATCAAGTAACCGTCTTTACTGGTAAAAAAGAAGACCAAGAAAAGACCGTTCTCGGGACAGAAGTACCAAAAGTACGTACTGTTATTGAGAAAGAGCCAAAAATGCCGAAGACAGTCGGTTTTATCTACAGTGATGGCAGTCGTGAAAAACGTCCAGTAACTTGGTCTTCAGTTGATGTGAGCCAAGCAGGAGTTGTGACTGTTAAAGGTATGGCAGACGGACGCGAAGTTGAGGCCCGTGTCGAAGTTCTAGCAATCGCAAATGAGCTTCCAACTGTTAAGCGTGTTGCTCCAGGAACAGACTTGAGCGCTGTTGACAAATACGTTTCTATTGCTGTTACGGATGGAAGCGTACAAGAATACGAAGTTGATAAGTGGGAGATTGCGGAAGCAGATAAAGCTAAACTGTCAGTTGCAGGATCACGTATTCCAATGACTGGCCAACTGGGTGGTGAGACTATTCACGCTACCCTTGTAGTAGAAGACGGTGATGTTGCAGCACCTGTAGCACCAAATGTAACTGTAGGTGGCGAATCTGTCACAGGCCTTACTAGTCAACATCCAATGCAATACCGCACTCTTGCTTACGGTGCATCCTTGCCTAAAGTCACAGCAAGTTCCGAAAATGCAGCTGTTACAGTAGTGCAAGCAAGCGCAGCAAACGGCATGCGTGCAAGCATCTTTGTTCAACCAAATGATGGTGGCCCTCTTCAAATGTATGCTATTCAATTCCTCGAAGAAGCGCCAAAAATTGACCATTTGAGCCTACAAGTGGAGAAAGCTGATAGCCTCAAAGAAGACCAAACAGTGAAATTGTCGGTTCGGGCTCACTATCAAGACGGAACGCAAGCTGTATTACCAGCTGATAAGGTGAACTTCTCTACAAGTGGTGAAGGGGAAGTCGCAGTTCGTAAAGGAATGCTTGAGTTGCATAAGCCAGGATCAGTCACTCTCAAAGCGGAATATGAGGGGGCTAGAGGCCAAGTTGACCTCACTATCCAAGCCAACACTGAGAAGAAGATTGCGCAATCTATCCGTCCAGTAAATGTAGTGACTGACTTGCATCAAGAACCTACTCTTCCATCAACAGTAACTGTTGAGTATGACAAAGGTTTCCCTAAAACTCATAAAGTCACATGGCAAGCTATTCCAAAAGAAAAACTAGACCATTATCAAACCTTTGAAGTTCTAGGTAAAGTTGAAGGCCTTGACCTTGAAGCGCGTGCTAAAGTCTCTGTAGAAGGTATCGTTTCAGTTGAAGAAGTCAGTGTGACTACACCAATCGCAGAAGCGCCACAATTACCAGAAAGTGTTCGTACCTACGATTCAAATGGTCATGTTTCATCAGCTAAGGTTACATGGGATGCGATTGATCCAGAGCAATACGCCAAGGAAGGTGTCTTTACGGTTAATGGTCGCCTAGAAGGTACGCAATTAACAACTAAACTCCATGTTCGTGTATCAGCTCAAACTGAGAAGGGAGCAAATATTTCTGACCAATGGACCGGTTCAGAATTGCCACTTGCCTTTGCTTCAGACTCAAATCCAACTGATCCTGTTTCAAACGTCAACGATAAATTGATTTCCTTTAATGACCGCCCAGCTAACCGTTGGACAAACTGGAACCGTACTAATCCAGAAGCTTCAGTTGGTGTCCTATTCGGAGATTCAGGTATTTTGAGCAAACGTTCAGTTGATAATCTAAGTGTCGGATTCCACGAAGACCACGGAGTTGGTGTACCGAAGTCTTATGTGATTGAATATTATGTCGGTAAGACCGTTCCAACAGCCCCTAAAAACCCTAGCTTTGTAGGTGAGGAAAACCATGCCTTTAACGATCCTGCAAACTGGAAAGAGGTAAGCAATCTCAAAGCACCAGCTCAATTAAAAGCTGGAGAAATGAATCATTTCAGCTTTGATAAAGTTGAGACCTATGCGGTTCGTATTCGTATGGTTCGACTTGATAGCAAGAAAGGAACGTCTATCACAGAAGTACAAATTTTTGCGAAACAAGTTGCGGCAGCTAAACAAGGACAAACAAGAATCCAAGTTGATGGTAAAGACTTAGCAAACTTTAACCCTGATTTGACTGACTACTATCTTGAATCAGTAGATGGAAAAGTTCCTGCAGTAACAGCAAGTGTTAGCAACAATGGTCTCGCTACCGTCGTTCCAAGTGTTCGTGAAGGTGAGCCAGTTCGTGTTGTCGCGAAAGCTGAAAATGGTGATATCCTAGGAGAATACCGTCTACACTTTACAAGCAATAAAGACTTGCTCTCTCGTAAACCAGTTGCCGCGGTCAAACAAGCTCGCTTGGTACAAGTAGGGCAACCGCTTGAATTGCCAACTAAGGTTCCTGTTTACTTCACAGGTAAAGACGGTTACGAAACAAAAGACTTGGCAGTTGAATGGGAAGAAGTTCCAGCAGAAAATCTGACAAAAGCAGGTCAATTTACCGTTCGAGGCCATGTCCTAGGTAGTGATCTTGTTGCTGAGTTCACTGTACGAGTGACAGACAAACTTGGTGAAGCTCTTTCAAATAACCCAGAGTATGATGAAAATAGTAACCGGGCCTTTGCTTCAGCCACTAACGACATTGATAGAAACTCCCATGACCGTGTGGACTATCTCAATGACGGAAATCATTCAGAAAATCGTCGTTGGACAAACTGGTCTCCAACACCATCTTCTAATCCAGAAGTATCAGCAGGTGTGATCTTCCGTGAAAATGGTAAGATTGTAGAACGGACTGTAGCGCAAGCCAAACTTCACTTCTTTGCAGATAGTGGTACAGATGCACCATCTAAACTCGTTTTGGAACGCTATATTGGCCCAGATTTTGAAGTGCCTACCTACTATTCAAACTACCAAGCCTACGATGCAGCTCATCCATTCAACAATCCAGAAAATTGGGAAGCTGTGCCTTATCGTGCGGATAAAGACATCGCAGCTGGTGATGAAATCAACGTAACATTTAAAGCTGTCAAAGCCAAAGCCATGAGATGGCGTATGGATCGTAAAGCAGACAAGAGCGGTGTTGCGATGATTGAGATGACCTTCCTTGCTCCGAGTGAATTGCCTCAAGAAAGTACCCAATCGAAGATTCTTGTAGATGGAAAAGAGCTTCCTGACTTCGCTGAAGATCGTCAAGACTACCAAATCACCTATAAAGGTCAACGTCCAAAAGTCTCAGTCGAAGAAAGCAATCAAGTAGCTTCAACAGTTGTAGATAGCGGAGACGATAGCCTTCCAATACTTGTTCGCCTTGTTTCAGAAAGTGGAAAACAAGTCAAGGAATACCGTATCCAGTTGACTAAGGAAAAACCAGTTTCTGAGAAGACTGTTGCCGCAGTACAAGAGGAACTTCCAAAACTCGAATTTGTTGAAAAAGATTTGGCCTACAAGACAGTTGAGAAAAAGGATCCAACACTGTATCTAGGTGAAACTCGTGTAGAACAAGAAGGAAAAGTTGGTAAGGAACGGATCTTCACAGCGGTTAATCCTAGTGGAAGTAAGGAAGAAAAACTCCGTGAAGTGGTAGAGGCACCGACAGACCGCATCGTCTTGGTTGGAACAAAACCAGGAACTTCCCTTCCAGAAGATGAAGTGAAGAACCTAGTCCTTAACAGACCAGAACTTGTAATCGAAGAAGAAACAATTGATTTCAAGGTTCAGGAACAAAAGAATGATCAGCTTCCAGCGGGTCAAACCCGTGTTCTCCAAGAAGGTCAAAAAGGTATCCGTGTTCACTTGATCGAAGTTGAAAATGGCAAGCGAACTGAAAAAGAAAGCTATGATAAAGTCATGGCTCAAGATCGCATCGTAGAAGTTGGAACGAAACCAGGAACCTCCCTTCCAGAAGATGAAGTGAAGAACCTTGTCCTTAACAGACCAGAACTTGTAATCGAAGAAGAAACAATTGACTTCAAGGTTCAGGAACAAAAGAACGATAAGCTTCCAGCAGGTCAAACCCGTGTTCTCCAAGAAGGACAAAAAGGTATCCGTGTTCACTTGATCGAAGTTGAAAATGGCAAGCGAACTGAAAAAGAAAGCTATGATAAAGTCGTGGCTCAGGATCGCATCGTAGAAGTAGGTACGGCTGGTGAAACGACCAAACCAGTACCTCAAGAATCTACAAAACCACAAGTATCAGAAAAAACAGATACAAAACAAAACACTTCAAGTGCAGCTGGTACGGTTCAAAAAGAGCAGTTACCAAATACAGGAAGTGCAGAAAGTCAAGCAGCTCTAGCAGCAGGCTTAGCTCTTCTCGGTTTGGGTGCAGGACTAGTAGCCACTAAATGCAAAAAAGAGGATTAGAATTTCTATGATATGAAGAGATGGGGACAAAATAGATTTATATTTTAAAAGCTCTTCATTATGAATTTTGAAAATCTAATAGATTAAATAAAAAGTGAACCAAATTATTCTGGGACAATCAGAATTCTGTTTAGTTCACTTTTTGTTATGTTCTAAACTTTTGATTTAATATATTTCCAATATATTAAATCTTATAACAGCATATAGATTAATAAATTGGCTATATTTAGTTTTATGAATAAAGGGACATTATTTATTGAAGGATAGTAGAAATATCAAAGGAATGAATTCTTTAAAGTTGACATTTCGTAAATAAATTCTTTAGTAATGAAATAAATCAATTAAAATATATATGATATAATAAACCTGATAAGTTCTATTATATTATGTGCTGTAAGTGAATATAATTTTATCAAGAATAGAGCATGGTGTTATTATGGATACGTCACTATATTGTGGAGGTGTTGTGTACGTAGAATTGAATACTTAATTTTTTATCGATATACAAATAGAAAGGTTGGTCATAATGGATAAGATAAAAAAATATCTCGGTTTTCTAGTATTCCCTCTTTTACTCTTGATGATGCTTTTCCCGGTGGGTGAAGCACAGGCAGCAACTGATATCACGAGTAAAGTCAAAATAGATGACTTGAAGATTACTATAGCATCCACAGGAAGCGAGACTGAAGGAATTCATGGTTCAAATGATACTTCGATGAAATTGAAATATTCGGGTAAATTCTCATTTCCCAATGTGGCGGCTAATGAAATCAAGGATGGTGATTACTTCATCGTAAAGGCTCCAGATAACTTGAGTTTGACGGATGGTAGTTTGGATTTGATTGATTCGACGTCAAATATCAAAATGGGGACTGTTCAAGTGGATAATGCTAACCATCGGCTGGTATTTACCTTCAATGACAAGGTGAAGGACAAGCAAAATATCCGTGGGGACTTTGTTGCAGAAGCAACTGAAACACTCCAAAAAGAGGGGAAAACGGTTACCTATGTTTTACCAGGTGGTAAAAAACAGACCATCACGTATAAAGTAAATAAATATCAACAGACTGACGTGATAGGAGAAACCATTACAAAGTACGGTTATAACGATACCAATAAGGCGAGAGCACATTTTCAGATGAAGATTAATCGCGCTAAGAAAGATATGACTGGACATGTGGTGAAGATTACAGATGACGTTTCAAAGGGAGCCTTTGCTAACTATGTGGAAGGTACTTTCTACATGCATGAAGCGGAATTCGAAACGACGAATACGAATTCATCTGCTCTTAAGCATTTAGGTGATGAATACGAAATCACAACCGATCCGGAGGTATACAAGGCTAACTCAGACAAAAAAGCTTTGTTGACCTTTGTCAACGGGAAACGAGGATTTGAGTTGCTCATGCCGACCAATATGGGAACAAAGAGCTTTTTCTTAACGTATGATACGTCCTCACCAGCAGATACTTCAACGATAAGTAACTCAGCTCAGTACTTGATTGATAACCAACCACAGCTTATTTGGGAACAATACGGAGGTAGTATTGGAACCAGAACAGAAGCAACGTTTAATTTAAAGACGGTTAAATCTGTAGGGGCGTCAGTCACAGCTGATATTGCTGGTAAGATCAAAATCACAAAATACGATGAAGCGGATGCAGATGTTAAGTTGGCAGGCGTTGTCTTTGAGATCCTACGAAAAAGTGATAGAGTTAAAGTTCAGGAAATAACAACGGATGCGAACGGAGTTGCTCTTTCAGAATCTCTTGTTGATGGTGACTATATTGTTAAAGAAAAAACTCCTAAATCAGGTTATCTGGCAATCAGCAAAGAGTTTGAAGTGGAGTTGAAAGCTGGGAAGGGTGTTCCCCTCAACATCTCCAACAAACGTGAGACAGTTGACTTTGAAGCAACAAAGACTTGGGTAGGTGGTAAGAAAACTGATTACAAAGAAGTCAAACTTGGCTTGTATGTCCATAAAAAAGGACAAACTGTTGCGGACTCCAAACCTGTTTCAGGAAATTATACACCTGAAGTGACAGAGTCCAATGGTGTTTATACTTACAAGTGGAAAAATCAACTACCTAAGTATGATGTTGATGGAACTACAGAGTTAGTCTATTCTGTTCGCGAACTTGAAGACCAGACTAATCTTCCTTTGGCTGAAACAGAAACAGTTGCAGGTGGAACAAGTGATTATGTCGTATCTTACAACGAAGATAAGACAAAAATTACTAATACCTATAAACCAGCAAAAATTAGCGTGACTGCTAAGAAAGTTTGGACTGGTGGTAAGGAAACAGTTCGTCCAACAGTTTACTTCAAATTGTACCGTACGCCAGAAGGTGGAGCGATTGAAGAAGTAGCTGGTGCTGCCCAAAAAGAAGTTCCCAAAACAGATGGAACTGTAGAATGGACAGACCTTCCTGCGACAGATGAGCACGGCGTGAAGTACACTTACAGTGTGATGGAAGTTGATGATGAAGGCAATCTTGTCACTACTGTAGATGGTTATACGGCTAATCAAACAGCTGATTTGACTGTTACAAACACCTATGGTACTTCACCAACTAAGGCTGATATTGAAGTCAAAAAAGAATTAACGGGTGGTCGTCCAACACCTCTTCAAAACGAAGAATTTGAATTTATCTTGAAAGGCAAAAATGGTCAAGAAGTTCAAAGAGCTAAGAACGATGCAGCTGGTCGTGTAGTCTTCAAAGATATTCCTTTTGATAAAGCGGGTGAATACGAATTTACTGTTGTTGAAGTGAATGCTGGTCAAACCATCGATGGTGTGACTTATGATGGTAGAACAGTACCAGTCACAGTAAGTGTAACAGATGATGGAAAAGGTAAACTGGTTGCGACAGTATTGTATCATCCTATTACTGCTGTGGCACTTCCGTCGGCTAACTTGGCCTCTTCAGCACCTAGTTCTAATCTTGTACCACCACTTACTGGTGCAGTGAATAGAGCTACTGATGCTGGAATTCAGACATTCAAAAATACCTATAAAGCAACTAATGCTAAGGCCGTTCTTGAAGTAACTAAGCAGTTGACTGGTCGTACGACAGGAGCTCAAGAAAATGAGTTCGAATTTACGTTGACAGACCAAGTTGGTAACGTTGAAACTAAGAGAAATGATGCAGATGGAAAAGTTAAGTTTCATGAATTGACCTTCGATGAAGTAGGTACTTATACTTACACTATCAAGGAAGTAAAAGCTGGTACAACTGAAAATGGTATTACCTACGATTCTAAGACAGTCACAGCTAAAGTAACTGTAACAGATGACGGTCATGGTAAACTGACTGCAGTTGTTGATTACAGCAGTGATGGTACAGCTAATAGCACAACCTTCACCAATACTTACAACCCTGCAAAAGTCAAAGCTCCAGTTTCTGCAACTAAATCATTTATCAATAAGAACACCAATACTCCAATGCCGCTCAAAGGTGGCGAGTTTGTCTTCGCCTTGCTAAATCACGAAGGTGATCCCGTAGAAAAAACTACAAATGATGCAGATGGAAACATCAAGTTTAAGGATTTAGAATTCGAGAAAGCTGGTACTTACCAGTATACAATCTACGAACACAAAGCTGGTCAAATCGAGAATGGTATCACTTATTCTAATAAGACTGTGGAAGTGACTATCGAAGTAACAGATGACGGTCATGGTGCTTTGAAAGCAACTGTTTCTTATGACAACGATGAAAGACACTTCGAAAATACTTACAAAGCTGCAAATGCTAAAGCAAATCTCGAAGTGACTAAGAAATTGACAGGTCGTGGGTTGAAAGCTGACGAATTTGAGTTCACTTTGACAGACCAAGACGGTAATGTGAAAGAAACCGTGAAGAATGACAAAGACGGAAACGTTAAGTTCTCAGAATTGGAATTCGACAAAGCAGGCACTTATACTTATAAGATTGCTGAAAAAGCGGGTACTGCTACAGGTATCCAGTACGATACTAAAACCATCACAGCTACAGTAACTGTAGCGGATAATGGTAAAGGTGTCCTTGAAGCAACTGTTACTTACGACGGTGAAAAAGCATTCGAGAACACTTACACTCCAGCAGGGGCTACAAGTGTAACTCTTGGAGCTAAGAAAGTTCTTGAAGGAAAAGCTCTTGAAGCTGGTAAATACAGCTTCGAATTGAAGAAAGAAGACGGTAGTGTTGTCGAAACAGTTACAAACGCTGCTGATGGAACTGTAACCTTCTCACCAATCTCATATGATGAGAGCCAAGTGGGAACTCACAAGTACACCATCTCAGAAGTTGCTGGATCTGAAGCAGGAATTACTTACGATAAGACCGTTCAAGAAGTTGAAGTAACGGTTGAAAAGGTAAGCGCAACTGAATTGAAAGCAACTGTTTCGAAAGAAGCAAAAGATCTTGTATTTACAAACAAGTACACTCCAGCAGGAGCAACAACTGTAACTCTTGGAGCGAAGAAAGTTCTTGAAGGTAAAACACTTGAAGCAGGTAAATACAGCTTTGAATTGAAGAAAGAAGACGGTAGTGTTGTCGAAACAGTGACAAACGCCGCAGACGGCACAGTGACTTTCTCACCAATCTCATATGATGAGAGCCAAGTAGGAACTCACAAGTACACCATCTCAGAAGTTGCTGGATCTGAAACAGGCATCACTTATGATAAGACAGTTCAAGAAGTTGAAGTTAAAGTTGAAAAAGTAAGTGCAACTGAATTGAAAGCAACGGCTTCAAAAGAAGTAAAAGATCTAGTCTTCACTAACAAGTACACTCCAGCGAAAACTTCAGTTTCTGTGAAGAAAGCATGGGATGATAAGGACAACCAAGATGGTAAACGTCCAGCGTCTGTCACAGTTAAATTGCTTGCAGACGGTCAAGATACAGGTAAGACACTTGAGCTCAATGCCGCAAACGGTTGGGCTGGAAGCTTCACAGACCTTGATGCTGATAAAGGTGGCACACCTATCCAGTACACAGTAGTAGAAGTAACTGTTCCTGGTTACACTTCTAAGGTTACTGGTGACGCTGCATCAGGATTCACTATCACAAATAGCTATTCTCCAGAAACAGTTGATGTAAAAGCAACTAAGAACTGGGATGACGCTAACAACCAAGACGGCAAACGTCCAACCAAGATTACAATCAATCTTTTAGCAGACGGTCAGAAAGTTGATTCGAAAGAAGTTCAAGCAGCCACAGATGGAACTTGGACTGTCGAATTCACGAAATTAGCAAAATATAAAGCTGGTAAAGAAATCAAATACACTGTAACAGAAGAAGCCGTAGCAGAATACGAATCAACTATTACAGACTTTACCATCACAAACAAATATGCACCAAAAGAAATCGACTACAAAGTAACAAAAGTATGGAACGATGCGAACAACCAAGACGGCAAACGTCCTGAGTCAGTAACCGTTCAACTTTTTAAATCTGTAGATGGATCTAAACCAGTAGCCGTTGAAGGTAAGAAATTAACCTTGACAGCTAAGGATAAGACGGACGCTAACACTTGGGTAGCATCCTTTACAAAACTTCCACAATACGAAGCTGGTAAAGAAATCACTTACTCTATCAAGGAAGTAGACGTACCAGCTGGTTATGAAGCTTCTGTAACTGGTCAAGTGGTAACTAACACCCATAATCCAGATACAGTTATCCTTTCAGGAACTAAGGTGTGGGATGACAACAACAACCAAGACGGCAAACGTACAACATCTGTAAAAGTTCAAATTCTTAAAAACGATAAAGAAGTCGTTCAAGAAATTGAAGTATCAGAAGCAACTGGTTGGAAGTTCGAATCAAAAGCACTTCCTAAGTATGAGAATGGTAAACTAATCGAGTACAAAGTCAAAGAAGTGGTTGTGAAAGGATATACTTCAACAATCACAACAGAAAAAGAAGGTAAGTACACCATTACCAATGAATATACACCAGAAAAAATTGCTGTAAGTGGGCAAAAGACTTGGATTGATAATAACGACCAAGATCGAATCCGTCCAGCATCTATTACAGTGAAGCTACTTGCGAATGGTAAAGAAACTGGCCAAGAAGCTACAGCCACAGCGGAAACAGGTTGGAAGTATGAATTTACTAATCTGGACCGTTACCAAAATGGTAAGCCAATCGAGTACACAGTCAAAGAAGTTGGTGTTCCTACAGGTTACACAGCTACTGAAACTGGTATGAATGTGACCAACACCCATACGCCAGAAAAAGCGTCTGTAAAAGGTAAGAAGATCTGGAAAGGTGATGAAAACCATAAAGACGCTCGTCCAGCATCTATTACAGTTAAACTATTTGCCAATGGTAAAGATACTGGTAAAACTGCAATAGCTTCAGAAGCAAGTGGTTGGACTTATGAGTTTACAGACCTTGATCGTTACAAAGACGGTCAAGAAATCAAGTACTCTGTAGCAGAAGTTCCGGTTAAAGGTTACACATCTAAAGTAGAAGACTTCAATATCACAAATACATACATTCCAGAAAAACCAACACCAGGTAAACCAAATGAACCAGGTAAACCAGGACAAAAACCTCAACTTCCTAACACTGGTGAAAAAGCATCTAATGTAGCAGTAGTTGCAGGACTTGCTTTGATGGCAGTGACTGGTGGATTGTACTTTGTAAGCCGTAAAAATAAATAATCTAGCGTGAGAAAGATAGTTTCCATTTATTTTTCTTAGGTTCAATCTGTGATAAAAAGGCCAGAGGATTCCTCTGGTCCTTTTTAGATATAGGAGTAAAAGAAAGACCCAGCATTTAAATACTGGGTTGGTAATTATTTTACCATCATCAATTCGACAATCATCTCGATATACATGACCAGGGTTAATAAGAATCCTGCACGCCAGAAGAATTTGATGAATTTAGGGTAATAAAAACTTCGTTTTTTGACAAGGAAAAAGATTACAAGGAGGATTGCTAGGAGAGAAAGTGCGACACCAAGTCGCGGTAGAAAGTTGTGGGTAAAGGCTTTAGCAGTAATCAGATAGTACTCAAATACCAAAAGTGGAAAAGCTAGATCCGCGAAATTAAATCCTATTTTTCTAAGTCCGAAAAGCTTGGTGACAATAAAGCAAACCACCAAGGTTAATATCAATAATAAAATAGATGCTATTTTCATTAAAATCATACCCATATTGTATCATAAAAAAACGCTAAAGGAAATGAGAAACAAGGGAATTTGTTGGAAAGTCAGGCTTTTGAGATTGTGGGTGTTTTTTGCTATAATGAAAGTTATGAAATCTTATAATACCTTGAATGATTATTATCGAAAACTTTTTGGAGAAAAGACTTTCAAAGTTCCTATTGATGCGGGATTTGACTGTCCCAATCGGGATGGAACTGTGGCGCATGGGGGTTGTACTTTTTGTACAGTTTCTGGTTCTGGAGATGCTATCGTGGCACCGGATGCTCCTATCCGCGAGCAATTTTATAAGGAAATTGATTTTATGCACCGCAAATGGCCAGATGTTAAAAAATATCTAGTTTATTTCCAAAACTTTACCAACACCCATGAAAAGGTGGAAGTGATTCGGGAGCGATATGAGCAGGCTATCAACGAGCCAGGTGTAGTAGGAATCAATATTGGAACGCGGCCAGACTGTCTGCCAGACGAAACCATCGAATATTTGGCTGAGTTATCGGAACGCATGCATGTGACGGTAGAATTGGGCTTGCAGACCACCTTTGAAGCAACATCTGACCTGATTAACCGTGCCCATTCTTATGAATTGTATGTGGAAACAGTCAAACGCTTGAGGAAATATCCCAAAATTGAGATTGTTTCCCATTTGATCAATGGTTTGCCCGGTGAGACTCATGAGATGATGATTGAAAATGTCCGTCGCTGTGTTACGGATAATGATATTCAAGGAATTAAACTGCACTTGCTTCACCTCATGACCAATACACGGATGCAGCGAGATTACCACGAAGGACGCTTGCAACTGATGAGTCAGGATGAGTATGTCAAGGTCATCTGTGACCAGTTGGAAATCATTCCCAAGCATATCGTCATCCATCGGATTACGGGAGATGCACCGAGAGATATGTTGATAGGTCCCATGTGGAGCCTTAATAAATGGGAAGTGCTAAATGCTATTGAAACTGAGATGCGACGCCGCGGAAGTGTGCAAGGCTGCAAGGCTGTAAAACAGGAGTTTAAAAATGAAAAGACCACTTGAGATGGCACATGATTTTTTGGCGGAAGTTGTGACAAAAGAGGATATCGTAGTGGATGCGACCATGGGAAATGGCCACGATACCCTTTTTTTAGCCAAGTTAGCCAAGCAAGTCTATGCCTTTGATATCCAAGAGCAGGCTTTGGAGAAAACCCAAGAGCGTTTGGATCAGGCTGGAATGACAAATGCCCAGTTAATCTTGCAAGGTCATGAGACACTTGATCAATTTGTTACAGAAGCTAAGGCAGGGATTTTTAATCTAGGTTATCTGCCTTCTGCTGACAAATCCGTTATCACTCAACCTCAGACTACTATCGAAGCCTTAGAAAAGCTTTGCCATTTGCTTGTCAAAGGAGGACGGATTGCCATTATGATCTACTATGGTCATGAGGGAGGAGACAGCGAGAGGGATGCTGTGTTGGATTTTGTTAGCCAGTTGAACCAACAAGAGTATACAGCTGCCATTTATCGCACTCTCAACCAAGTTAATAATCCACCGTTTTTAGTTATGATTGAAAAATTAGAAAGGTACAGACATGGATAAACAATACCTTCGTAAGAAGCTTGAGGCAATGCGCCAAAATTTTGTCGAGTCAACGCATCACGAGCGAGCAGTCGGGGTGCTCGACGAAGCACATATGAGCAAGAAAATGCTTAAAATCAAGAAAAAATTAGTGTCTCTTGAAATGGAACGGTGCCAGAAAAAAATTGAGCACAAAGACTGTTCTAAGATTGATCAGAAAATCCAAGAGCAAAAGGAGATTTTTGAATCTTGTTGTAAAAAAGATTAAGGAGGAATTGTGTGGAATTACTCATTTACTTGATTCTATTTTTATTTGTCTTAATCATTTCAACTACGACCAATAAACTTCTCCCTTTTTTGCCCCTTCCTCTTGTGCAAATCCTTTTGGGGATTGGGATTGGCTTATTTGTTCCTGATGCGGACTTTCATCTCAATACAGAGCTGTTTCTGGCCATGGTTATTGGTCCCTTACTTTTTCGGGAGGCAGAAGAAGCGGATATTACGTCCATTTTGAAGCACTGGCGGATTGTTGTCTTTCTAATTTTTCCTGTGATTTTTATCTCGACCTTAAGCTTGGGTGGCATGGCTCACTTCCTTTGGATGACTCTTCCTTTGGCTGCCTGTTTAGCAGTTGGAGCGGCACTTGGGCCAACAGATTTGGTTGCCTTCGCATCTCTTTCTGAACGTTTTCGTTTTCCCAAACGGGTTTCTAATATTCTAAAAGGGGAAGGACTCTTAAATGACGCTTCTGGTTTGGTTGCCTTTCAGATGGCTCTGGCTGCTTGGACAACAGGAACCTTTTCTTTCAGCCAAGCTGGAACTTCCCTAGCACTTTCTATCCTTGGTGGTTTTGTAGTCGGTTTTGTGACGGCTATGGTCAATCGTTTCTTGCATAGCTTTTTACTGAGTGTGCGAGCGATAGATATAGCCAGTGAACTATTGCTAGAGCTAAGTTTGCCACTCATGACCTTTTTCATCGCAGAAGAGTTTCATGTTTCAGGGATTATTGCAGTAGTGGTTGCAGGTATTTTGAAGGCCAGTCGCTTTAAGAAGATTACGCTCCTTGAGGCTCAAGTTGACACCGTGACGGAGACCGTCTGGCACACCGTGACCTTTATGCTAAATGGATCAGTCTTTGTTCTCTTGGGAATGGAGTTAGAATTGATAGCGGAGCCGATTTTGTCTAATTCTCTCTACAATCCCCTTCTTTTACTGATTTCAGTTGTCGTTCTGACCTTCTTGCTTTTTGCGATCCGCTTTGTCATGATTGCTGTTTTTTACTTTGTGAGAACGCGTCGACTTAAGAAAAAAATTCATAAGTACATGAAGGATATGCTTCTTTTGACCTTCTCTGGTGTCAAAGGGACAGTATCTATCGCGACCATTCTCCTCATACCAAGTCATTTGGAGCAGGAATATCCTCTGTTACTCTTCCTTGTAGCAGGCGTTACACTATTGAGCTTTTTAACGGGTTTACTGGTTCTCCCTCACTTATCTGAGGAACAAGAGGAAAGCAAGGATCATTTGATGCATATTGCGATTTTGAATGATGTAGCTGCAGAATTAGAAAAAGAGCTGGACCATCACAAGAACAAACTTCCTCTTTATGCAGCTATTGATAATTATCATGGTCGGATTGAAAACCTCATCCTTAGTCAGGAAAATAAGAGAGTCCAAGAGGACTGGGAGTCCCTCAAGCTTCTTATCTTGAGTATTGAGAGTGATGGTTTGGAGCAAGCCTATGAAGAAAACAGAATCAGTGAGCGTGGCTATCGAGTTTACCAACGTTACCTAAAAAACATGGAGCAGAGTATCAATCGGAATTTCGCTTCTAGAGTGACTTATTACTTCCTAGTTTCCTTACGGATACTGCGCTTTCTACTCCATGAAATGTTTACCTTTGGCAAAACTTTCCGTAGTTGGATGAATGAAGAATCTCGTAAACTATTAGCAGTTGACTATGATCAGATTTCAGAGTTGTATTTGGAAAATACAGAGTTGATTATCGAGAGTTTGGAAAACCTCAAAGGGGTTTACAAGAGTTCTCTGATTAGCTTTATGCAAGAGTCTCGTCTACGCGAGACGGCCATTATCGGAAGTGGTGCTTTTGTTGAGCGGGTTATCAATCGCATCAAGCCAAACAATATCGATGAAATGCTACGAGGCTACTATCTCGAACGTAAGGCAATCTTTGAATATGAAGAAGCTAAACTGATAACAGCCAAGTATGCCAAAAAACTACGCCAAAATGTGAATAATTTAGAAAATTATTCTCTGAAAGAAGCCGCAAATACTTTACCTTATGATATGCTAGATTTAATCAGAAGAACTTAGATGATGAAAAAAATGACGGAGGATGGGATATGAAAAAGTGGTGGAAGGAGCTATTGGATAAGCCCTTATTGAAAGCTTTTTTGCATTATTATCAAGCATCTGATAGTGAGTTGACCAGTGTTGCGGTTGCCTACTATTGGTTGATTTCAATCTTTCCTTTGCTAATGATAATGGTCAATATTTTGCCTTATTTTCAGATTCCGGTTTCAAATTTCTTACTGACGATCAAGGAATTTTTACCTGATACGGTATATGATGTGGTCGCCAAGATTGTCCGAGAAGTTCTGACTCAACCATCAACTGGTTTGCTGAGTTTTGCCGTTTTATCTGCACTCTGGACCTTTTCAAAATCAATGGATTTCCTCCAAAAAGCTTTTAACAAAGCCTATGGGGTGACCAAAAGTCGAGGGATTATCTCCCATCAGTTGATGAGTTTGCTTGTTAGCCTCGGCTTGCAGATTCTTTTTGCCCTAGCCTTGTTTTTGAGTATGTTTGGTCGTATGTTGCTCAACCTCCTTAAAACTTATTGGCAATCAGATAGTCCGCTATTTTCCTACCTGCAGGATTTTACAGGCCCTCTAGTCTATGCCTTGATCTTTGCCATTCTAGTCATGATTTACTATTTCCTTCCAAAAGTAAAAACACCACGAATTCGCTATGTTTTACCAGGAAGTATCTTTGTCTTGCTAACTCTTATCGGTTTATTGAATATCTTTTCTGTATATTTTAATAACTATGTCAATCACCTAGTGGATGTCCGATTTTTCAGTTCCATCATCGTGGTAGTCATGATGTTCTGGTTTATTCTTATTGCTAAGATTTTGATTATCGGAGCAGTTATCAATGCCAGTGTTCAAAGCTTGAAAGATCCAAAGTTTGGTATGGAATAATTAGAAAAATCCCTATTAGGTTTCCTAATAGGGATTTTCTTAATAGATAAACATGGCATCTCCAAAACTGAAGAAGCGGTAGCGTTCTTGGATAGCGTGCTGGTATGCATCTAAGACTAATTCACGGCCTGCAAAGGCAGAAACCAACATGACGAGAGTTGATTTTGGCAGATGGAAGTTGGTTGAAAAGGCATCCACAACCTTCCATTCGTAACCAGGTTTGATAAAGATATTGGTCCAGCCAGAATCAGCCTGGATTTGCCCATCAAACTTGGAACCGATGGTTTCCAGTGTGCGGATCGAAGTAGTTCCAACAGCGATGATACGGCCTCCATCTTCCTTAACAGAGCGAAGGGTGGCAGCTGCTTCCTCAGAAAGTTGGTAGAATTCGGAGTGCATTTCATGTTCATCCAGATTGTCCACAGAAACAGGTCTAAAAGTTCCTAAACCAACGTGGAGAGTCAAATAAACCAAATGGACACCCTTGGCTTGGATTTCTGCTAGCAGTTCTTTGGTGAAGTGGAGACCAGCAGTTGGTGCAGCAGCAGAGCCACTTTCTTTAGCGTAGACCGTTTGATAGCGTTCACGGTCATCTAGTTTTTTGTGGATGTAGGGCGGTAGTGGCATTTCACCGAGACTTTCCAAGACTTCTAGAAAAATTCCTTGGTATTCAAAGCGGACAATGCGGCCCCCGTGGGTCAATTCTTCCGTGACGACAGCGCTGAGGCGACCATCACCAAAGTTGACACGAGTCCCGACCTTGAGGCGTTTGGCAGGTTTGGCGAGAACCTCCCACTCATCTCCACTGGTATTTTTGAGTAGGAGAAGCTCCACATGCCCTCCAGTTTCTTCCTTTTGACCATAGAGGCGGGCAGGGAGAACACGGGTGTCATTCATGACAAGGGCGTCTCCAGGTTCCAGCATGTCGATAATAGAGTGGAAGTGTTTATCCTGCATTTCTCCCGTTTCACGATTAACGATAAGGAGTTTGGAGGCATCTCGTTTTTCAAGGGGCGTTTGGGCAATTAATTCCTCTGGTAAGTGGAAATCAAAATCAGCTGTATTCATTTTTTCATCATTCTTTCTAAGTTCTAATCTTATCCATTATAACATGTTTCAAGTTTGGGCGCTCTTTTTTTAGAAATTAAATCGTTTTCACTTGACAAAAATTGGTCTATACCATATAATAAATATGGATTAAAACGGAGGATGAAAAGATGAAAGTTATTAAAGTTGAAAATCAAGTCGAAGGTGGAAAAGTAGCTTTTGAGATTTTGAAGGAAAAATTGGCCAATGGTGCTCAAACATTAGGACTTGCGACAGGAAGCAGCCCGCTTGAGTTTTACAAGGAAATCGTTGAGAGTGACCTTGATTTTTCAAATCTAACCAGTGTAAACCTTGATGAGTATGTGGGACTTGACGGAGACAATCCTCAGTCTTACCGTCATTTTATGCAAGAACACTTATTCAACCAAAAACCATTTAAAGAAAGCTTCTTACCTCGTGGAATTAAGGACAATGCTGAGGCTGAAGTTGAACGCTATAACCAAATTTTGGCTGACCATCCAGTTGATTTGCAAATCTTGGGAATCGGCCGCAATGGACATATCGGCTTTAATGAGCCAGGAACTGCCTTTGATAGCCAGACACACCTTGTAGACCTAGACCAGTCTACAATCGAAGCCAATGCTCGCTTCTTTGACAAGATTGAAGATGTTCCAACTCAAGCCATCTCAATGGGGATTAAAAACATCTTGGATGCCAAGTCAATTATTCTCTTTGCTTACGGTGAGTCGAAAGCAGAGGCCATTGCTGGCACAGTATCAGGCCCAGTGACTGAGAACCTTCCAGCAAGTAGCCTACAAAACCACCCTGATGTGACTATTATTGCAGATGCTGAAGCGCTCAGCTTGCTTGAAAAGTAAAATGACAAGAACCACTTGCTCTTTGGAGTGAGTGGCTTTTTACTTCAAATGTTCACTATCCTGCTAAAGTGGTATAATATAGCTATACGGGGAGGCTCGAACTTTGATTTATATAATCGTTTTTATTTGTTTTTTACTTTTAATGTTTCTGTTTAGTCGCTTAATTCAGCAATCAAAGAGTCCTTCGGGCTTTCTAGGAAAACGAATGATGAAATTGTGGAATCGAGCCTATCTCCCCATGTTTGTATGGGCAATTCGTCATCTGGATAGGACATTTTACCCTGTAATCTTAGATGTAGGAGTTGGGAATGGTCGTTCAACCATCCTGCTAAAAGAAACTTTTCCGCAAAGTACCATAACTGGAATCGATATTTCAGATACTGCAATAGCTCAAGCCAAACAGGTAGAGATGACTAATCTAAATTTTGAACGAAGAGACGTTAGGGAGACAGGCTTTTCTGATGAAAGTGTTGATTTAATCACAGCCTTTCAAACTCATTTTCATTGGCGGGACCTAGAGGCTTCTTTTATGGAACTTCGAAGAATACTCAAATCAGGCGGGATGCTCTTACTGGCTTGTGAATATAACAAGTTGTCTTACTTTTTACCAGAGGTCCAAAGCGAAGAAGCATTTAGACGATTCTTGTTATCAGTAGGATTTGAGCTCGTAACTAGTCAAAGAAAGGGATCATGGATCCTTTATAAAATTGTTAAACATTAATGGAGGTACAATCATGAAACAATTATTTTTATGTTCATATTTTGCTGGAGTCAAAAAGCTTTTTAGCGATTATGCAAAGGAAAAGAATCTAGAAAATAAGGTTTTATTTATTCCTACCGCTGGGAACAAAGAGGATTATACTGCCTATATCGATGAGGCTCAGCAAACATTCAAAGATTTAGGATTTGAGATAGAGGTTCTAGATATTGCTTCTTGTGATCGAGAAACTGCACAGGCAAAGATTTTCCAAAGCAAGATTCTTTATATCTCAGGCGGGAATACCTTTTATTTATTGCAAGAATTAAAGAAAAAGCAACTCCTATCTCTCATCAAAGAGCAAATAAGAGATGGGTTGGTCTATGTGGGAGAATCAGCAGGGGCTATCATTACAGCCAAGGATATTGACTACAATAAACTCATGGACGACAAGACGGTAGCGACAGAGTTATCTGATACAGCGGGATTGGATGAAGTGGATTTTTACATCCTTCCACATTATGGTGAGGAGCCTTTTACTGATAGTAGCAAGAAGACCTTTGAAACCTATAAAAATCAGCTTGAATTGCGACCACTTCATAACCACCAAGCAATTATCGTTAACGATGAGCAAATAGATATCTTGACAATAGAATAAAAGCGTGGTTGGAAGAACGGTAATATTTTACCAATAAAACGATTAGCGGTTGATAATTCACTTAGTGGGAATCTGCCATGGATAGATTAATTTTATGAATTCAAGAAGGGAAAAGTTATGAAAATAAAAACGTTAGATAAAATAGGTGGGGTTATCTTCTTGTTTCTAACGATTGCGATCATTGTCGTTTTTTTATCAGATATGAGCTTCTTTGAGTGGGCGTTTACTAGACACCAGAATACTCTGAGTTGGTATATTCGCCCTCTCTTTATTATTCCAATTGTAATGGGAGCTTATAAAAAATCCTATAGCCTGATTTTCTTTTCTATATTTTGCCTATTTACTAGCATGTTTTGGTTTCCAAAGCCGGAAATAGTTGATGTAAAAGTAATTGAGTTTTTGAATTTTGAGAAGACTTATTTTACGAGCGGATGGAGTATTGAAAAAGTTATCATTCTGGCGACGATTCTAGCATTTTTTACGGCGATTATATCCTTAACATGGAGTAGACGTTGGTATGGATTATTAGCAACGGTAGTGATCGGAGCATTTCTGAAGGTTGCCCACAGTCTTTTATTTAGTGGAGGAAGTGGCATATCGATTGTGAAACCAGCTGTTTTGGGCTTGATTCTCTGTATCTTAGTGATTTACTTCATCTTCAAAAGAAGAAAGTAAAAATAATAGAAGTTTATGGTTGCTTTTCTCTTGACAATTATTCACTTTGTGTGTAGAATGGAATAGATCTTGAACTTGAAGGGAGTGAAAAAAATGTCTAAAACAGTAGTACGTAAGAATGAATCTCTTGACGATGCACTTCGTCGTTTCAAACGTGCGGTTACTAAAGCTGGTACTCTTCAAGAAACACGCAAACGTGAATTCTATGAAAAACCTTCTGTAAAACGTAAACGTAAATCAGAAGCAGCTCGTAAACGTAAAAAATTCTAATTTGAAATGAAAGGCTAGACTTGTCTAGCCTTTTTTCTTTCCAAATAAATACTGTAAATCCTGCAAAAAAAGGAAACTTCCTACCACAATTTGATATAATAGTAGGGAGAACTCGATTGAAGGAGGAAATTATGTCGGTTTTAGTAAAAGAAGTCATTGAAAAGCTCAGATTAGACATTGTTTATGGTGAAGGCGATTTACTTGAAAAAGAAATCAATACTGCAGATATTTCTCGACCAGGTCTTGAAATGACGGGCTATTTTGATTACTATACTCCGGAGCGGCTTCAACTGTTGGGAATGAAGGAATGGTCCTATTTAGTCTCCATGTCTTCTCACAACCGTTATAAGGTGTTGACTAAGATGTTTCAACCAGAAACACCAGTGGTTATTGTTGCGCGTGGTTTAGTAGTTCCAGAAGAAATGTTGAAAGCTGCCAGGGAATGTAAGATTGCGATTTTAACCAGTCGAACAGCTACTAGTCGCCTATCAGGAGAATTATCTAGCTATTTGGATTCTCGTTTGGCAGAACGGACCAGTGTTCATGGTGTCTTGATGGACATTTATGGCATGGGTGTCTTGATCCAAGGGGATAGCGGTATCGGTAAGAGTGAAACTGGTCTGGAACTTGTGAAACGTGGACACCGTTTGGTGGCAGATGATCGTGTAGATATCTTTG